>NZ_JBHUWH010000257.1:0-11007 GCF_042670125.1 Kitasatospora sp. NPDC057198
GGGTGGGCCGGCAGCACCGCCGCCTGCGCCGCCGCGTCCTTGCCGTCCACCGATTTCGTCCTCGCCACCGGCGTGTTCGGCGGCGACCACTTCCGCGACCAGTCCGGCCCCACCGCGGCGGCCGTCGCCGAAAGCGGCAACAACAGCGAGACGACCAGTCCGGCGGTGACCGCGAAAGCGGTCGGCGTTCGGCGGCGGGACGGTGGTCCTCCGGATTGACGGCCCGTCAATCCCTGTGCTCCTGGCACGATGTGCTCCCCTTTCGTCCGACCCTGAATCAGCTGGCCGACGGTGGAAAATGGCGGGGCAGCGTACCAAGAGAAACTCGTTCGGGGTCAATGGAAAGCAAAAGAGAAATTCGCAATTCCGTTTCGGGTCGATTGCAGAACCGGCCATCGCGGCAAAGCGGGCGCTTCGCCGCCGATCGAACCGCACCATTTCCCCCGTCCGCCCGGAAATGCTGCACATCCGCATATGCAGTATTTGTGCGATCCACCGGGGCGGCCCCGGCCCCCTCCCTCCGCCGCCGTCCCGGCCGCCGTGTGGCACCTTGGCTCCGCCCGGCCCCGCTGCCACAGTGATGGCGTATCAGCACACCGCCCGCTGATACGACCATCACCCGCACCGCAGGAGGGCCCGCATGACCGCACCGGTACTGACGGTGGACCAGGTGGTCGACCGGATGGAGCGACTGGCCGCCGAACTGCCGCCCGGCGACGGCGTCGCCGTGTTCAACGCGATGTACCTGGCCGTCACCCGGCTGGTCCGCGAGCAGCTCGCCACCGCCTACTTCGAGGACCCGGCGGCCATGGCCGAGCTGGACGCCGTCTTCGCCGCCCGCTACCTGGCCGCCGTCGACGACGACCTCGCCGGACGCCGCCCCGCCGCCTGCTGGCGCCCGCTGTTCGAACTGCGCGCCGCCCCGGACGTCCACCCGCTCCAGTTCGCCCTGGCCGGGATGAACGCCCACATCGAGAACGACCTCCCGCTCGCCGTCCTGGACACCTGCCGCCTGACCGGCCGCACCCCGGACCGGCTGCACGCCGACTACCTGCGCGTCAACGCCCTGCTCGCCCGGGTCGAGGCGCAGGTCCGCGAGTCCCTGCTGCCCGTCCCGGCCGGCGGCTCGCTGCTGCACGTGCTCTCGGTCTGGAGCATCGACCGGGCCCGGGACGCCGCCTGGGCCTCCGTGCTGGCCCTGTGGGAGCTGCGCCGCGTCCCGCCCGCCCGCGCGCTGGTCGCCGACGCCCTCTCCGGCTCGGTCGGCATGGTCAGCCGCGCCCTGCTCACCCCGCTCAGCCCGAACTGACGCCCCGCCCGCACGATCCGCCCGGACGATCCGACCGGACCGGACCGGACCGGTAAGTGGTCTCCGCACCGGTCCGGGCAGCCGCTGGCCTCCCGCCCATGACCCGCCCCGGCCGCTACCGCCTGCGCACCCGCCTGCGCCGCCACCTGCCCCGATTCCTGCTCGACCGCGGCGTCGCCGCCGAGGGCCGTGAGGACTGCGGGGCCCACCGGTGGTACGACCACGACGGCGCGGTGGCCCGCTGCCATCACTGCGCGCCGGCCGAACGCCCCTGGCCCGCCCCGCCCGGCGCCCCCTGACGGTCCCGTGCCCGATGATGGGACCCCCGGCGGCACCGGCGCCGGGCGGCACAGGACGGGGCACGGCGATGGCGAAGCGCAAGAAGGACGACGGGCACCGCGGGCCGGACGGGCGGTGCTTCGTGCAGGTGGTCCGGCGGCCGAGCACCGGCGTCGAGGTGTCGACCGGCCGTGCCTGGGTGGGCGTCGACCAGCAGGTCGGCCACGGCTCCGCGGACGCCCTGTTCGCGCTGACGGACGGGCAGTACGCGGCGGCGCTGGCCGGCGAGGGGCTGGGGTCGTTCGAGGGCGAGTGCTGGCGGGGCGCGCACGACGACCTGCTGCTGTTCCACCCGGGCGGCGCGTCCTGGCGCCCGGAGCGCTGGTACCCGGCCAGGGAGCGAATGCTGCCGCCCCGCTTCGAGGGCGAACTCTGGTGGCACGTCGACGCGTTGGGCGAACCGGCGGACAGCGCCCCGGCCACCGCCGCCCGCCTGCTGGCCCCCGGCACCACCAGCGCCACCGGAGCCACCGGAGCCACCGCCCCCGGCGCCCCGGTGTTCCGCCTGACCGGCGAGGGCGCCCACCCCCGCCCCGCCGCGCTGATCGGCGGCCTCGGCCCGGGTAGCGACCGCGCGCGGGCCCGCGCGGTGCTGGGCGAGCCGGTCGGGGCGGACGGGGCGGACGGCGACGTGCACGCCGTCGAGGGCGACCGCGTCCGGCTCGGGTACGTCGACGGCGGCCTGGCCACCATCGCCCTGGAGCGCCCGGCCCCGGTGCCGCCGCCGAAGGGGCCGGTCGGGGCACTGCTCGCCGTGCTCGGCGAGCCGGAGGGCGGCGCGGCCTTCCGGGAGGCGGCCCGTCTGGCGGGCGGCGCGCACCGGCGCTGGGCGTCCTCGTCCGGCCGGTCGTGGCGGCTGCTCGCGTTCGACGGCGGCGCGGAGGTGTGGACCGGGGAGGGCGGGGTGCTGGGCGTCCGGCTGCCCGCGTCCGGCCTGCTGCCCGGCTCCCGCGCGGAGGTCCACCGGCTGCTGGGCGCGCCGTCGGACAGCCACGCGGGCACCGACCTGCACCGCTACGGCGCCCGTGACCTGCTGGTCAAGTACGGCGCCGAGTTCGACTCCGCGCACCCGGCGGCGGCGCCGGTCACGGTGACGGCGGTGCCGCGCGGGGTCACCGTCCCGCGAAGCGTCCACCGCTGGCGCTCCGGCGAGTTCACGCTGTTCCTGGACGTGCTGGGCCTCCCGGAGTCGCACCCGCTGGCCGGGTCGGTGCGGGCTCTGCCGGGGGTGCGCCTGTCGGTGCGGCGCGGCCTGGTCGCCGAGGTGGTGATCGGCGACCGCGGCCACCGGGCCGAACGCCTCGCCGCCTTCGTCGACGGGATGCCCGCCGAACCCGCCCGCGGGGACGTCCCGTTCGGGCTGCCGCAGCACCGCGGCGAGCGGGACGACCTGCGGGAGTTCGCACAGGGCTGGGTGCACGTCCACTGCGCCGACGGGCGGACGGTCAGCACCGTCACGGTCGCCCAGCAACCCCCGCCGGTCCGCTGACCCGGCACCCGACGGGGGACGAACCACACCCGGCGGGGGACGAACCGCACCCGACGGGGGAGACGGGCCGGCGCCCGGCGGGGGAACGGACCGCCGTCAGGCCCAGCTGGAGTGCAGCGGCTTGCCCTCGGCGTAGCCGGCCGCGCTCTGCACGCCGACGATCGCCTTGTCGTGGAACTCCTCCAGGCTGGCCGCGCCCGCGTAGGTGCAGGAGGAGCGGACGCCCGCGACGATCGAGTCGATCAGGTCCTCGACGCCGGGGCGGGCCGGGTCGATGAACATCCGGGAGGTGGAGATGCCCTCCTCGAACAGGCCCTTGCGGGCGCGGTCGTAGGCCGACTCGTCGGAGGTGCGGTTGCGCACGGCGCGGGCCGAGGCCATGCCGAAGCTCTCCTTGTACTGGCGGCCGTCGGCGGTGGTCTGCAGGTCGCCGGGCGACTCCAGGGTGCCGGCGAACCAGGAGCCGACCATCACGTTGGAGGCGCCGGCGGCCAGCGCCATCGCCACGTCGCGCGGGTGGCGCACGCCGCCGTCGGCCCAGACGTGCTTGCCGAGGCGGCGGGCCTCGGCGGCGCACTCCAGGACGGCGGAGAACTGCGGGCGGCCGACGCCGGTCATCATCCGGGTGGTGCACATCGCGCCGGGGCCGACGCCGACCTTGAGGATGTCCGCGCCCGCCTCGACCAGGTCGCGCACGCCGGCGGCGGAGACCACGTTGCCCGCGACGATCGGCACCCGCGGGTCGAGCCCGCGCACCGCGCGCAGCGCGCTGACCATCGACTCCTGGTGGCCGTGCGCGGTGTCGACCACCAGCACGTCCGCCCCGGCCTCCAGCAGCGACTTGGCGCGGCCGGCCACGTCGCCGTTGATGCCGACGGTGGCGGCGATCCGCAGTCGGCCGGCGTCGTCGACGGCGGGGGTGTAGAGGGTGGCGCGCAGCGCGTTCTTCCTGGTCAGGATGCCGACCAGGGTGCCGTCGGCGGCAACCACGGGGGCGAGCTTGCGGTGCGCCTCGTTGAGCCGGTCGAAGGCGGTGCGCGGGTCGATGCCCTCGTCCAGCAGCAGCAGGTCGCGGGACATCACCTCGGACAGGCTGGTGAACCGGTCCACCCCCTGGCAGTCGCTCTCGGTGACCACGCCGACGGGCTTGCCGCCCTCGACCACGACCAGCGCCCCGTGCGCCCGCTTCGGCAGCAGCGACAGCGCGTCCGCGACGGTGTCGCCGGGGGCGAGGGTCAGCGCGGTGTCGTGCACCAGGTGGCGCTGCTTGACCCAGCCGATCACCTCGGAGACGACCTCGATCGGGATGTCCTGCGGGATCGCGACCAGTCCGCCGCGCCGGGCCACCGTCTCGGCCATCCGCCGTCCGGCGATGGCGGTCATGTTCGCCACCACCAGCGGGATGGTGGTGCCCGTCCCGTCCTGGGAGGACAGATCGACACCCTGCCGGGAGCCCACCGCGGAACGGCTGGGGACCATGAAGACGTCGTCGTACGTGAGGTCGTACGCGGGCTTGAGGTCGTTCAGGAAGCGCATGAAGGGGCTCTCTGGCTGGGGAGAAACGTTCCGGCGCGACGCGGTCGAGCCGCGCACACCCAACGTTCGATTCTCGTTCAATCCCCCGCTCCGAGCCAGCCCACGCCGGAATCCTGAAGATCACCACAACCGGCGCCCCGCGATTCCGGAACCCGCCTGTACGAACCTCCAAAAGGCCCCGGCCCCGCCGCCCGGCGTCCCGCGCTTCAGCGCCCTTCAGTCGTCCTGCGCCGGGAACAGCGCGCGCAGCGCCAGCTCCGCGACCCCGAGCAGCTGCTCGCGGTCGTGCCCGCTCGCCGCCTGCACGGCGATGCCGTCGGTAAGGGTGTGCACCAGCCGGGCCAGGGTGGCCGGGTCGTGGCCGGGCGGCAGGTCGGGGGCCCGCTCGAGGCGGCGGCGCAGGGCGTCCTCCCCGGCCGCCCGCCGGGCGACCACCCCGGCGCGGACCGGCTCCGACTCCGGGCCGCAGGCGTGCACGGTGTTGACGCTCAGGCAGCCGGCCGGGGCGTGCGCGCCGCAGGTCAGTTCGACGGCGCCGTACAGCGTCCGTGCGACGACGGCCCGCGCCGTCGGTTCCTCCAACGCCTCGGCGGCGAAGGCGCCGGGGCCGGCCGCGTAGCGGTCGAGGGCCTGCTGGAACAGCTGCTCCTTGTTGCCGAAGGTGGCGTAGAGGCTGTTGCGGTTGATGCCCATCGCGGCGGTCAGGTCGGTCAGCGAGGTGCCCTCGTACCCCTGCCGCCGGAAGACTTCGAGCGCCCGGTCGAGCGCGGTGCGCGGATCGAAGCCGCGCGGGCGACCGCCTGGCATGCCGTACCTCCTGCTGTTCGGCCCTCGGTTCCCCACCGGTCGGCACGTTACCCCTTGACCCCCCGTCGACCCGCCGCCTATTTTCTAACCGATCGGTTAGAAACTAGGCGCGAACCCGTGGGGGCACCATGATCAAGGTCGGAATCGTCGGCGCGAGCGGCTGGGCCGACTCCTCGCACCTGCCCGCGCTCGCCGGGCTGGACGACTTCGAGGTGACCGCGGTCGCCACCACCAACCGGGCCGGCGCCGACCGGGTCGCCGCCGCCCACGGCGTCCCGCTGGCCTTCACCGACGCCGCCGAGCTCGCCGAGCACCCCGAGGTCGACCTGGTGGTGGTGTCGGTCCGGGCCGCCGGGCACGCGGCGGTGATCCGGGCCGCGCTGGCCGCGGGCAAGCACGTGCTGTCCGAGTGGCCGCTGGGCGTGGACGCCGCCGAGGCCGAGCAGCTCGCCCGGGAGGCCGCCGCGGCCGGGGTCGCGCACGCCGTGAACCTCCAGGGAGTGCACTCGCCGGACGTCCGGTACGTCGCCGACCTGCTCGCCGCCGGACGGATCGGCCGCCTCCAGGCCGCCGTCCTGGTCGCCGCGGGCGACCCGCTGGGCGGCCCGCGGATCCCCCCGGAGCTGGCCTGGTCCACCGACCCGGCCGGCGGCACCACGCTGCTGACCATCATGGCCGGGCACTTCCTGGCCGCCCTGCTGCGGATCACCGGCCCGCTGACCGAGGTCACCGCCCGCGTCCCGCACGCCCACGAGCGCGTCGAGGTCACCGGCACCGGAGGGAGCGTCCCCGGCGGCGGCGCACCCTCCCAGGTACTGCTGCTCGGCACCCTGGCGAACGGCGCCGTCGCCTCCGTCACCGTGCACGGCGGCAGCGGGAGCCCGGACGGCTTCCTGCTCCGGCTGGTGGGCACCGACGGCACCCTGACCGCCACCGCCCCCCGTCCCGGCAGCTACCCGCACTGGACCGACTGGGAGATCCGGATCGACGGCGAGCCCGCCCCCGTCCCCGCGCACTACCGCACCGTCCCCTTCGACCCCGCCGACGGCCCGGTCGCCAACGTCGCCGCCGGCTACCGGGAGTTCGCCACCGCGCTCGCCCGGCACCGCGCCCCCGCACCGGACTTCCACGCCGCCGCGGCCCACCACCGCCTGCTCGCCGCCCTCGAACGCTCGGCCGCCACCGGCACCCCCCAGCGGGTCGACTGACCCCCCGCCCGAGCACCCCGCCGAGCACCCCGCCGGACGCACCGCGGCCCCCTGCGGCGCGGTGCACCGAGGGGGCCGGGAAGCGGCTGCGGAGGACAGGCTCCTAGTAGCCGCGCCAGTGGGAGCCGTAGCCGCGGGCGGCGGCCATGTTGTCCATGTTGCCGTAGCGGGCGTCGCAGTAGCGCGAGCTGGCGACCAGGTTGTCGACGGGGTTGCGGATGTCCGTGTGGCCGGGCAGCGCGTACGCCTTGAAGGTCGGCATGATCACCTGGGTCAGGCCGATCGACGGGGTGCCCTTCTTGGCGTTCGAGTCCCAGTTGTTCTGGGCGTTCGGGTTGCCGGAGGACTCGGCGATCGCGGCGGCGCGCATCGCCTTCGCGGACGGGACGTGCTGCCCGTTGGCGGCCAGCACGTCGCGGGCCTCCTCGATCCAGCCGTCCAGGTTGTTCGGGTAGGTCTTCTTCGCGGAGGCGGCGGCCTGCTCGTCCTTCGCCTTCTGCTCGGCGGCCTGCTTCTCCTGCTGGGCCTTCTGCTCGGCTGCCTGCTTCTCCTGCTCGGCCTGCTGCTCCGCGGCCTGCTTCTGCTGCTCGGCCTGCTGGGCCTGCTGCTGGGCCTGGTCCTGCTGGGCCTGCTGCTGGTCCTGCTGGCCCTGGTCCTGGTTCTGCTGACCCTGGTCCTGCTGGACGGGCTCGCGGTCCTCGCTGCGGGAGGCGGCCTGGTCACCGTCGCGGTTGGCGTCCTGGGTGCCAGCGGCGGCGACCGCGGCGGTGTCGGCGCGGTCGGACGAGGGGGAGGCGATCGCCTGGGAGATGGGCAGCAGGGTGCCCACCGCGATGGCTCCGGCCAGGCCGAGGCCGAGGACGGCGTCGGGCATGCGGTGGTGGCCCATCCGCACCTGCGGGAGTCGGCCGAGGTTGTGCTTGATGCGTCGCATTTCGGGTACCTCCGAGAGTCGTTCCAGGTCACGCCGAGCCCGGGTGGACATGCGGGACTCCCGCTCGGTGCGGGTTCCTCGGCCCGGGACGGCCGGCCCGGCGGCTCCGTGCTCACCGGGGGACGCATGCGCCGCGCTGGTCTCGCGGTCCGCTGCGTCGTGTCAGCCCCGTGAGCACTCGGATCGGCTCGGGGCACAACCACGAGACTGCCGGAGCCCCAACGGCGCGGCAAACATCCCGACATGCGCCCTCCACAACTCCTTCACATCCCGGATTCCCTTGTGCGACAAGGGAGTTCACCCCTCCGAGCCCCCCGTATTCCGGCCCGCCTGTGAAGAAGGCCACAGGGGCGCCCAACCTCCCCCCGATCCGGGGTTCTTGGGCTCCGGCCAGTGCTGCCAAGGCTTTCGGGGCTCCGGCCGCCCTCCGGGCCGCCGACCCCCGTGTGACCCCGGCCACCGCCCGCCGCTGTGACCCCGCTCTCCCCCCGGCCACGCACCGCAGCCGCCCGGCCACCCGGACCGCCCCTCCCGTGACCCGGCTCACGCGCCCCCCGTGACCCGGCTCACGCGCCGTCAACCCGCCCCGGCAGTGGAGCCGGGAGCGGGTCGGCGGGAGCGGGTCGGCGGGAGCGGGTCGGGGGCGGGTGGGTCGGGGGCGGGCGGCGCCGGCCTCAGACCGGGACGGCCACCGGCTCGGGCCGGGCTTCGGCACCGACCGCGCCACCACCGTCGACGCCACCGCCGTCAGCGGTACCGCCGCCAGCAGCGCCGACGACGGCATCACCGGCCCGCTGCTTGGCACCGACCACGGCGACCAGGACGGTGGCGGCGGCGCAGAACGCGGCGACCACCCACAGCGTGTGGTGCAGGCCACTGGTGTACGCGGAGGTGGCGACGGTGTGGAAGGCCCCGCGGGCGCCCTCCGGGACGGTGGCCTCGGGGGCGGCCAGTTGGCCCTGGTTCAGGACGTCGGCCAGCGCGTCCGGGTTGTGGCCGTAGGGCCCGCCGAAGGAGTCCAGCCGGTGCCCCAGGTCGGCCCGGGTGAAGTTGACCAGCAGCGAGCCGACCACGGCGATGCCGACGGCCTCGCCCGCCAGGCGCATGGTGTTGAACATGCCCGCCGCCATGCCCGCCCGGGCCGGGTCGACGCTGGAGACCGCCGCGCCGTCCATGACGCCGAGGGAGATGCCGATCCCGGCGCCGACGACGGCGTAGGGGGCGCAGGCGGCCCAGTTGCCGATGCCGGGGTGCAGGACGGTGAGCCAGGCCGCGCCGACGGCGGTCAGGCCCACGGAGGCGGTGACCAGGTGCCGCAGCGGCACCCAGCGCAGCAGGTAGCCGGCGACCAGCGGGAGGACCACGGTCGGCACGGTCAGCATCATCAGGTCGACACCGGCGTGCAGGGTGCTCTGGCCGTTGACGGCGGTCAGGTAGCTGGGCAGGTAGACCAGCAACGGGGTGAAGCCGAGGACGAGGGCGACCACGCCGACGCAGAGCGAGACGAACTGCGGCTGGCGGAACAGGCCGAGGTCGAACATCGGGCGGGCCTGCCGCCGCTCGACGGCGACGAAGGCGGTGAGCAGGACGGCGAAGGCGGCGTAGGCGGCGAGGTTGAACGGGGAGGCCCAGCCCAGCTGGGAGCCTTCGATCAGGGCCGCGATCAGGGCGCTCAGTGCGCCGCTGAAGGTGACCGTCCCGGCCCAGTCCACCCGGTGGGCCTGCGGGTCGCGGGACTCGGGCAGCCAGGCGGCCAGGGCCAGCACGACGAGGCCGGCCAGGCCGGGCACCAGGAAGACCGGGCGCCAGCCGTAGGCGGTGGACAGCGCCCCGGCGACGAAGGGCCCGAAGGCCGCGCCGACGCCCACCGTGGTGCCGAAGACGGCGAAGGCCCTGGCCCGGGCGGCGCCCTCGAAGACGTGCGCCAGGGTGGCGCTGCCGGCGGTGAGCATGGCGGCGGCGCCGACACCCGCGGCGGCCCGGGAGGCGTCCAGCAGGGCGATGTTCCCGGAGGCCGCCGAGAGCAGCGAGCACCCGGCGAAGAGCAGCGTGCCCAGCAGCAGGATCCGGCGGCGGCCGAAGCGGTCGGCGAAGGCGCCGCAGGCGAGCATGAACCCGGCAAAGGTGAGGTCGTAGCCGTTGACGATCCACTGGTTGGCGTCGAGGCCGCTGTGGAAGTCGGCGGCCACCCCCGGCATGGCGACCGAGGCACCGGTCAGTGAGAGCGGCAGCAGCAGTGCGGCGAGCAGTACGGTGACCAGGCTGACGGCGGGCCTTTTCGAAACGGAATCCGGCATTTTCTCTTTCCCCTCCCTGAGGAATGTTCTCTTCGGTTCTCCCGACTCCTCGAGCCTAGGTTTCGCCGCCCCGCCGCCGGTATTCCCCTTGCGTGCCACCGGCTGCCTCTTTGGTGACATGCCGTGCCCGCACTCCCTCCTCCCTCGCTGAATTCGTATACGAACCCGAAATGCGAAGAACCCCGGGAACTCCCGGCGGAGAGCCGTCGGGAATTCCCGGGGGAATGCTCAGGCGGCCGTCCGGCGGGGCCGCACCAGGCCCGCGGCGACGGCCTTGTTGACCGCGTCGATGCGCGAGACGGCACCGAGCTTCTCGAACAGGTTCCGCAGGTGGCGCTTGACGGTGCCCTCGGTGATGCCCAGCCGGGCCCCGATCTGCCGATTGCTCAGGGCGTCCGCCACCAGCGCCAGGACCTCGACCTCCCGGGCCGACAGCCGCGCCTCCCCCGCTCCCCCCGCTCCCCCCGCTGACCCCGTCGCCCCGGCCTCCGGCGCCGGCCGGCCCGCGGGCAGCGAGAGGGTGACCACCGCCCGCCCGGGGTCGCCGCTCTGGCGCACCGCCGCGGTCATGGTCTGCCAGGAGGCGCTCTTGTGGACGTAGCCGCACGCCCCGGCGGCGACCAGTTCGCCCACCGTCCTGGGGTCGTCGTCCGCGCTGACCACGACGATCCGCAGCCCGGGGTGGCGGCCGAGCATCCGGCGCACGGTGGCGGCCGGGTCCTCGTTGTGCGGCATCCGGATGTCGAGCAGGGCCACGTCCGGGCGGTGCTCGACGACCAGCCGGACGGCCGTCTCGGCGTCCCCGGTCCGGGCGACCACCTCGAAGTCCGCCTCGGCGCACAGCAGCTCGCACACCGCCTCGCGCAGCAGGGCGTGGTCGTCGGCGACCAGGATGCGGGTGCGGCGCTCAGCCACGGCCGTCCCCCCGCCCGTCGCACGGGGTCCCGAGCGGGATCCGCAGGACGACCTCGGTGCCCCGCCCGGGGGCGGAGGCGACGGTGGCGGTGCCGCCGAGCGCGGCGGCCCGCTCCTCCATGGCGAGCAGCCCGGCGGCGCGGCCGGGGCGCCGGACCGCCGCCGGGTCGAAG
>NZ_JBHUWH010000258.1:0-10912 GCF_042670125.1 Kitasatospora sp. NPDC057198
GCTGCGGGGCGGGGCACTGCGCCTGCTGTCCCGGTGGTGGCGGCCGGAGGCGGCGCACCGGGCCGACGCGAGCTTCCGGCCGTCCTGGGAGCCGCGCTACGTGCTGTACGAGAAGGCGTCCGAGCTGCCCGCGATCGGCCTGGCCGGGGTGCTGGCGGAGGGCTTCCCGGCCAGGCCCCGGCTGCGCCGCGGCGGGCGGGAGCCCTGACGGCGCGTCACCCGGACAGCAGCCACCGGGTGCCGCGGCCCCGCCCGCCGGGTGGACTGGGCGGGTCGGGGCCGAGGTCGGCGGAGGGCGGAGGGCGCGCGGTGGGCGAGCGGACGTGGCGGGGGGCGGTGGCGGCGGCGGGGGCCGTCGTCGCGGGGGCGTGGCTGCTGCACGGCGGCCTGGTCGGCACCCTGCCGCCGGCCCCGCTCGCGGCGCAGGCGTACGACGGCACCCCGGTCGGCCCGGCCGTCCCCGCGCTGCCGCCCTCGCCGCCGGTGCGGGTGCGGATCCCGGTGCTCGGGGTGGACGCCCCGGTGGCCCGGCTCGGCCTGGACGGCGAGGGGCGGCTGCAGCCGCCCCCGGAGGAGGACCGCAACCTGGCCGGCTGGTACCGGGACGGCGCCGCGCCTGGCTCCAGCGGGGCGGCGGTGCTGGCCGGGCACGTCGACAACGCGCACGGCCCGGCGGTGTTCTACCGGCTGGGCGCGCTGCACAAGGGCGACCAGCTGGAGGTCGCCCGGATGGACGGCTCCGGCGCCTGGTTCCAGGTCGACGGCGTGGAGGTCTACCCGAAGAGCGACTTCCCCGACCGCAAGGTGTACGCGGCCACGCCGGACGCCCAGCTGCGGCTGATCACCTGCGGCGGCGGCTTCACCCGGGAGGGCGGCTACGACGGGAACGTGGTGGTGTACGCGCACCTGGTGCGCACCCAGCGGGCCTGAGCGGCCGCCGTCCTGACGGGGTGTGCGGGCACCCGGCCGGGACGGCGGCCGGTCAGGCCAGCAGCTCGGCGAGCGCCCGGTCGCAGTCCAGGTACCGCAGCTCCTGCCCCTCGGGCACCACCAGGTAGCTGTGCCACAGGAAGCGGCGCAGCTCGGTGCGGTCGAACCGGAGCAGCGCCACGCCGTCGGGGGAGCGCAGCTCGACCACGGTGCGCCCGCCGGACGCGGGGCGGACGTGCACGTCCCCCTCGCCGCTGGGCAGGTCGAGCCCGGAGTCCAGCAGCTGGCGGGCGAACACCCACTCGACCCCGTCGACCCCGTCGGCGGCGTGCTCCGGCAGGGCGTCCGGCAGGGCGTCCGGCGGGCCGTCGACCGGGTTGGCAAGGTCGGCCGGGTCGGTCAGGTCGGTCGGGTCGGTCGGGTCCAGCGCGTACTCGGCCGGGAAGACCATCCGGACCGCCAGCGGGTCGTCGGCGCGGTACCGCAGGGCGACCTGCAGCAGCGCGGAGCGGTGGGCGCTGACGATCAGCCGGGCGTGCACGGTCTGTTCGAACGGCTCGGGCGCTGCGAACACGGCGGTTCCTCCGGAGGGACGTGCTGGTACGGGTGCTGGTACGGGTGCGACCGGTGTCGTCCCCTGTTGATGAAGAGTCACGCGGGGCAGGAACGATTACGCCGGTTCTGAGTCCGTTCCAAGTGATCCGCGTCACACTGGCGTGGACCGGTCCGGTCGTTCCGGGCCGGTGGCACGGGCGTTCCACGGGCGGCGGCGGGCCGTCCGGGGAGGGGCTCGGAAGTCGGTGCCCGCCCCGCCGGGCGGCTCCGCGATGACCGGTCCCTCCGGCAGCCGGACGCGGCCGCAGTCGCTGCCCGAGGTGATCGCGCCGAACGGTCGGCCCCGCCGTGTGAAGGTGCGGTGACAGTCGTACGAATCCGGTGGGACGCACGCCACAGGGGCGTGCCGCGGCGGCCGTCCGGGCTCCGGGAGGGGCTAGGCTGGGCGGGTTCCACGACCGCCCGCCGCCCGCGGGGTAAGGGCCTCGTACCGGCCCTGACCTGCGACGACCCCGTTCGGAGACCGTGACTACCGCCGCCTCCTCCGCGATGTCCCCGCTGTTCTCGCACGCCGACAGCACCCACCCCCGCCCGACCGGCACCTCCGCTGCCGCGCACCTCTCCCCGGCCTTCCCGGGCCGCGCCCCCTGGGGCACCGCGGCCAGCCTGCGGGCCTGGCAGCAGGGCGCGCTGGACCTCTACATCGAGAAGCAGCCCCGGGACTTCCTGGCGGTCGCCACCCCGGGCGCCGGAAAGACCACCTTCGCCCTGACCCTGGCCTCCTACCTGCTGCACAACCACCTGGTCCAGCAGGTCACCGTGGTCGCGCCCACCGAGCACCTGAAGAAGCAGTGGGCCGAGGCCGCCGCCCGGATAGGGATCCGGCTCGACCCGGCGTACTCCTCGGGCCCGCTGTCCAAGGACTACCAGGGCATCGTGATCACCTACGCGGGCGTCGGGGTCAACCCGATGCTGCACCGCAACCGGACCGAGGCCCGCAAGACGCTGGTGATCATGGACGAGATCCACCACGCCGGCGACTCCAAGTCCTGGGGCGAGGCGTGCTTCGAGGCGTTCGAGCCGGCCACCCGCCGGCTCGCCCTCACCGGCACCCCGTTCCGCTCCGACACCAACCCGATCCCGTTCGTCCAGTACGAGGCCGGGAGCGACGGCATCCGCAAGTCGGTCGCCGACTACACCTACGGCTACGGGCACGCGCTGGCCGACCACGTGGTCCGCCCGGTGATCTTCCTCAGCTACTCCGGCAACATGCGCTGGCGCACCAAGGCCGGTGACGAGCTGGAGGCCCGGCTCGGCGAGCCGATGACCAAGGACCTGATCGCCCAGGCGTGGCGCACCGCGCTCTCCCCGCAGGGCGAGTGGATCCCGGCCGTGCTGCAGGCCGCCGACCGGCGGCTGACCGAGGTCCGCAAGGGCATCCCGGACGCCGGCGGCCTGGTGATCGCCACCGACCAGACGGTGGCCCGCGCCTACGCCAAGATGCTGCGCGAGATCACCGGCGAGAAGGTCACCCTGGTGCTCTCCGACGAGACCGAGGCGTCCCAGCGGATCTCCGACTACGCCGAGGGCACCTCGCGCTGGATGGTGGCCGTCCGGATGGTCTCCGAGGGCGTCGACGTGCCCCGGCTGTGCGTCGGCGTGTACGCCACCTCGATCTCCACCCCGCTGTTCTTCGCCCAGGCCGTCGGCCGCTTCGTGCGCGCCCGCAAGCGCGGCGAGACTGCCTCGGTGTTCCTGCCGACCATCCCGATGCTGCTCGGCTTCGCCAACGAGATGGAGCTCCAGCGCGACCACGTCCTGGATCGGCCCAAGAAGGAGGGCGAGGGCCTGTTCGACGAGGAGGACCGGCTGCTCGCCGAGGCCGAGAAGGCCAACGACGGGGCCGACACCGGCACCGAGGAGTTCTCCTACGAGGCGCTGGGCAGCGACGCGGTCTTCGACCGGGTGCTGTACAACGCCATGGAGTTCGGCATGCAGGCGCACCCCGGCAGCGAGGAGGAGGAGGACTACCTCGGCATCCCGGGCCTGCTCGAACCCGACCAGGTGCAGATGCTGCTGCAGAAGCGCCAGCACCGGCAGATCCAGCGCTCCAAGGCCAAGCCCGCCGAGGAGGCCGACCTGCTCGAACTCCCGGCCGACGAGCGCCCGGTGGTCACCCACCAGGAGCTGCGCGAACTGCGCAAGGAGCTGAACGCGCTGGTCGCCGCCTGGCACCACCGCACCGACCAGCCGCACGGCAGCATCCACAACGAGCTGCGCCGCCAGTGCGGCGGCCCGCTCACCGCGCAGGCCACCGCCAACCAGCTCAAGGCCCGGATCGGCCGGATCCGCGAGTGGGCCACCCAGGGCTGAGTTCCGCCCGGCCCCCGCGGCGGGGGCGCCCAGGGCTGAGTTCCGCCCGGCCCCCGCGGCGGGGCCGCCCGGACCGGGTGCCGACCGGTCCGGGCGGCGCCCAGATATCGGACGCTTGAGCGCTTGCGGCGTGAATTATGTGCGCCTTATCCGATTTTTCATCACGACTTTCCATCGATGACGCCCGAATTCTGGACAACCACTTCCACCGGGCGGCCCCATTCATTAGCGTCTCCCCACACTCCCCGGGCCCCACCCGTCGGCCCGGCCGGGTGCCGCGGAGCTCTGCGCCCTGCCGATGCCGCCGAGGCCGGAACTCCCGCGCTGGACACCCTTCCCGCGCGCGACCAATTCCGGTGCGGCCCACGGTAGTTGTGCCGTAGGGTCGGACCTGCCGCGGAAAGGACCAGGCGCCTCGTGACTGCTGAGACCTCCCAGACCCTGGACAGGGGTGTCCGGGTACTGAAACTGCTCGCCGACTCCGAGCGCGGGCTCACCGTGACCGAGCTGGCGGCCCGACTGGCCGTCAACCGCACGGTGGTCTACCGCCTGCTCGCCACCCTGGAACAGCACGGACTGGTCCGCCGGGACATCGGCGGCCGGGCCCGGGTCGGCCTCGGCGTGCTCCGGCTCGCCCACCGGGTCCACCCGCTGCTGCGCGAGGCCGCGCTGCCCGCGCTGCGCTCGCTCGCCGAGGACCTGGGCGCCACCGCCCACCTCACCCTGGTCGACGGCAACGAGGCGCTGGCCGTCGCCGTGGTCGAACCGACCTGGACGGACTTCCACGTCGCCTACCGCACCGGCCTGCGCCACCCGCTCTCCGAGAGCGCGGCCGGCCGGGCCATCCTGGAGGCCCGCAGCTTCCCCGGCCAGCGCCGCCCCGAGCAGGGCTGCGTGATCACCCGGGCCGAGGAGCAGTCCGGCGCCAGCGGCGCGGCCGCCGCGCTGATCGGCCTCAGCGGCATCGAGGGCAGCGTCGGCGTGGTGATGCTCAACGGCCTCGTCCCGGAACGGGTCGGCCCGCGGGTGATCGAGGCCGCCACCGAGGTCGCCGACGCGCTGCGCTGAGCCCGACGCGCTGCGCTGAGCCCGACGCGCTGCGCCGGGCCGGCCCCGGCCGCGCCGGGTGATTCGCGCGGCCGTCCGTGCCGGGCGCCGCGGTGTGTTTGGATGCGGGGGTGGCTTCCCAGAACCTGCCCCCGGTCCTGACCTCCCCGCGCACCCGGGCCCTCGGCCTGTGCGCGCTGCCGGTGCTCGCGCTGTTCGCGGTGGCCGCCTTCGTGCCGCTGCCCTTCACCCTGGAGTCGCCCGGCCGGACCGCCGACACCCTGGGCGCGTACGACGGTGCCCAGGTGCTCACGATCACCGGGGCGCCGCTGCGGGAGACCTCCGGACAGCTGCGGGTGGTCACCGTCGAGGCGACGCAGCCGCAGCAGCGCAACAGCCTGTGGGACGCGCTGGCGGCCTGGCCCGACCCGGAGCGGGCGGTGGTGCCGACCGAGGAGGTCTTCCCGCAGAGCGACCCGGCGAAGGCCAACCAGGTGACGCTGCAGCAGATGACGCAGTCCCAGGACAGCGCGGCCCTGGCCGCGCTGGGTTACCTGCACCTGTCGCCGGAGCAGGTCAAGGTGATGGTCGACCTCGGCGACATCGGCGGCCCGAGCGGCGGCCAGATGCTCGCGCTGGGCATCATCGACAAGATCGCCGGGAACGGCAGGGGCGGCGACCTGACCGGCGGGCGCAACGTGGCGGGCACCGGCACGATCGACGCGGACGGGCGGGTCGGCCAGGTCGGCGGCATCCCGCTGAAGACCCGGGCGGCGAAGCAGGCCGGCGCCACGGTGTTCCTGCTGCCGCGCAGCGAGTGCGCGCAGGGCAAGGTCAACACCCCCGACGGGCTGCAGCTGATCCCGGTGGACACCCTCTCCGACTCGGTCGCCGCGCTCGAGGCGCTCGACAGCGGCGGCGCGGTCCCGCACTGCTGACGCCCCCCGGGGCACCGCCGTCCGGCGCGGGGCGCGGGGCGCGGGGCGGGGGAGCTGGTGGAGCGGCGGGCAGACGGGGCAAGTGGGGCAGCGGGGCAGGTCGGGGCAGTGGGGACCGGGCGTGGCACCCCCGTGCGCCCGGCCCTCGTACGCGGTCCGTCCCCCGGGGCCGCGTCCGGTCCTAGAGCCCGAAGGCGGCCGTCACCAGGTCGTCGCCGACCCGGGTGCGCAGCTGAGCGGCGATCTCCGGTAACCGGTGGGCCTGGGTCATCGGCAGCGACACCGCGACCGCGGCGAGGCCGCTGCCCAGCACGATCGGGACGGCCGCCCCGGCCGTGCCCAGCGCGTACTCCTGGTACTGGGTGATCGGCGCCGCCCGCTGCGGCCCGTGCCGGGGCAGCAGCGGCAGGTGGGCGGGCTCGCGCAGGGTGTACGGGGTGAACGGGACCATCGGGTAGCGGGCCAGGTGGTTGCGGCGCTCCTCGGCGGACATCAGGGCCAGCAGCGTCTTGCCGGCCGCGTGGGCGTGCGCCCCGGCCCGGAAGTGCCGCGGGTCGGCGGTGGGGGCGCCGGGCGCGGCCGCCGCGGCGAGCAGGTCCACCTCGCCGTCCTTGTACCAGGCGAAGTGGACGGCCGCGGACAGCTGGTGGGCGAGCCGGCCGAGCAGCCGGTCCAGCCGGGAGCGGCCGGCCGCCGGGCTGTCCTCCCGGCTCAGGCCGGAGACCGCCGGGCCGGTGAGGTACAGGCCCTCGCGGCGCTCCAGGTAGCCGTCGTGCACCAGGGTGCGCAGCAGGTGGTAGGTGGTGCCGAGGGCGAGCCCGGTGTCCCGGGCGAGCTGCTTGGCGGTGGCGCCGGACGGGTGCCGGGCGGCGGCCTCCAGCAGCCGCAGGGCCCGCTGCGCGGACGCGATCAGGGTCGCCCGCGGTTCGGCGGCCCGGCTCATCGCTGGGCCGCCCGTGGCCGAACGGCCCGTCCGGGGGCGGGTGCTGACGGTGGGACGGCCGGCGGGCACTCGGCGAGTGCGGTCCATATGCTCATGGCTGCGATCTTTGCGTGCACAGGCAGAAGGCATATGCCAAAAAACCTCCGGCGAGGGGAGGCGCGCCCGGGGACGGGCACCGGTCCAGGGTCAGCGGACGCCCCCCCCCCCCCCCCCCGTTCCGGCCGCCGCCCCGCCCCCCGTCCCGGCCGCCTGCTCCACCAGCGGCAGCACCCGGTACGGCACCGGGTTCTCCAGCGCGATCGCGGTCGACGCCCGGACGATCCCGTCGAACCCGACCACCCGGTCGATCACCCGCTGCAGATCGGCGTTCGACCGGGCCACGATCCGCACCAGCATGTCCCCGTGGCCGGTGATGGTGTGCAGCTCCAGCACCTCCGGCACCGCCGCCAGGTGCGTCCGGACGTCCGCGCCCTGCCCCTGCGAGATCTCCAGCGTCGCGAACGCCGTCACCGGGTAGCCCAGCGCCGCCGGGTCCACCTGCGGGCCGAACCCGCCGATCACCCCGCGCGCCTGCAGCCGGTCCAGCCGGGCCTGCACCGTGCCGCGCGCCACCTGCAGGCGGCGCGAGCACTCCAGCACGCCGATCCGCGGCTCCTCGGCGAGCAGCCGGATCAGCTTTCCGTCCAGCGCGTCGATGGCGTCGGGCTGCGGGGACACGGGGCGACTCCAGGGGGATGGGCGGTCGGGCGTCGACCGACATTGTGCGGCCGCCGGCCCCGCGCGTCGGCCCGGACGCCCGGCGGGACGGGTCAGTTGCCGACGACGAAGGTCTGCACGGTGGGCGCGTGGTCGTTCCAGGACACCATGACGGTGGAGACCCGGTCGTCCTTGGAGAAGCTGATCTGCATCCACTGGTCGCCGTGCCAGACCTGCACCGACCAGCCCGGGTCCGGCACCGCCGACACCAGCTTGGCGTCGGTGGGGCGCAGGTCGAGCGCCACCCGGCCGCCCAGTACCGGGTAGCTGTGCACCGTGCTGGGCGGGCTGCTGCTCTTCCGGGCCGGCGTGCTGGGCCGCGGGGTCGGGCGTCCCCCCGGCGTCGGGTCCGGGTCCGGGTCCGGCGACGGGCTCGGGGCCGCCGCCGAGGGCGTCGGCGCGACGACCGGGGAGGCCGGCGGACTCGTCCCCGCCGGCCCGGAAGAAGCCACCGAGGGCAGCTGAACCGCCACCGGCTGCTCGAACACCGTGTCGACGAGCACCGCGTGCACGCCGAGCCAGGACAAGGCCACCGCTGCTCCGGTGGCCGCCGTCCAGGCACCCAGTTGAACCAGTCCGCTCCGCATCGCGGGCCCATCCTGCCGTACGAAGGTCACGACCGGGTCAGCGGGCCGGGGGATCCACCGGAACCTTGTGGGAAAAGGGCGGCGAAGCTTCAGGGAAGCTGAAGTCCCGGCCCGTTCCCGGCCGGGGCGCACCCCCCGAGGTACAGACCGGTCGGCCGCGATGCCGTACCGTGCAGCCCCATGGCAACAGTGCTTGTGGTCGAGGACGACCCCTTTGTGCGTTCCGCCCTGATCCGCCATCTGGCCGACACCGGCCATGCCGTGCGCTCCGTCGGCACCGCCCTGGAGGCACTGCGGGAGGTCGCCCAGGTCGGGTGCGACCTGGTGGTCCTCGACCTGGGCCTGCCGGACCTGGACGGCAGCGAGGCGCTCAAGATGATCCGCGGCCTGACCAACGTCCCGGTGATCATCTCCACCGCGCGGGACGACGAGGCGGAGATCGTCCGGCTGCTGAACGACGGGGCCGACGACTACCTGGTGAAACCTTTCTCCGGAGAGCACCTGACCGCCCGGATGGCCGCCGTCCTGCGCAGACTGGGCGGCGGCGCCCTGATGGCACCCCAGATCCTCCGGGTCGGCGGCCTCGCCATCGACCCCCAGCGCCGCGAGGCCCTGCTCGACGGACAGCGGCTCGACCTCACCCGCCGCGAGTTCGACCTGCTGGCCTTCCTCGCCGCCCGCCCCGGCGTGGTCGTCCCGCGCAAGGAGATCCTGGCCGAGGTGTGGCGGCAGACCTACGGTGGCGACCAGACCATCGACGTCCACCTGTCCTGGCTGCGCCGCAAGCTCGGCGAGACCGCCTCCAACCCGCGCTACCTGCACACCGTGCGCGGCGTCGGCGTCCGCCTGGAGGCCCCCTCCGGACCGGTCGGGTGCACGACGTGAAACGCGTCCTGCGCTCGCTGCGCTGGGCGATGGTCAAGGCCGCCATCGCCGGCACCGTCATGGTCGCGATGGCCTTCCTCATCCCGCTCGGCCTGATGGTCCAGCAGACCGCCCGGGACCGGGCCTTCACCGCCGCCGAACGGCAGGCCGCCGCGCTCGGACCGGCCCTCGCCATCACCACCGACCAGGACGCCATCGCCAAGGCCATGGCCTCCACCGATGCCGGCAGCCAGGACCGGCTCGCCGTCCACCTGCCCGGCGGCATCACGGTCGGCGACGCCCGCACCGACAACGACCAGCCGCCCAGCACCGGCAACAGGGGCATCACCCCCACCGTCCGGGCCGGCACCTCCCGGGTCGACGGCGGCTACGTGCTGCTCCAGCCCGTAGCCGTCGACGGCGGCGGGATCGCCATGGTCGAGGTGTACGTTCCCGACAGCGACCTGTCGCGCGGCGTCGGCACCGCCTGGCTGGTGCTCTCCGGCGTCGCGCTCGCCCTGGTCGCGGTCTCCGTCGCGGTCGCCGACCGGATGGGCACCCGGATCATCCGCTCCGCCCGCCGCCTGGCCACCGCCGCCCGCTCGCTCGGCTCCGGCAACCTCGCCGTCCGGGTCCCGGTCGAGGGACGCGAGGCGGCGGGCGCGCCCGAAGAACTCCGGGAGGCCGCCTACGCGTTCAACGCGATGGCCGACCGGGTGGTCCACCTGCTCGCCGCCGAACGGGAACTCGCCGCCGACCTCTCCCACCGGCTGCGCACCCCGCTCACCGTGCTCCGGCTCAACGCCGCCGCGCTCGGTGGCGGCGACGCCGCCGACGCCACCCGGCACGCGGTCTCCCAGCTCGAACGGGAGGTCGACCAGATCATCCGCACCGCCCGCCGCGACCCCGAGGACGCCCCGCCGGTCGCCCTCGGCTGCGACGCCGTCGAGGTGGTCCGGGACCGGGTCGCGTTCTGGTCCGCGCTCGCCGAGGACGAGGGACGCCCCTGGCAGCTGACCGGCGACGACGCCCCGGCACCCGTCCCGGTGCAGCGCGGCGACCTGGCCGCCGCCGTCGACGCGCTGCTCGGCAACGTCTTCCGGCACACCGCCGTCGGCACCCCCTTCGCCGTCGACGTGATCGCCACCGGGGACACCGTCACCGTCCTGGTCGGCGACGGCGGGCCGGGCTTCACCGACCCGGACACCGCCATCCGGCGCGGCGCCGGACACGGCGGCGAGGGCTCCACCGGCCTCGGCCTGGACATCGTCCGCAAACTCGCCGAGGGCACCGGCGGCGAACTCCTGCTCGGCCGCTCCGCCACCCTCGACGGTGCCGAGATCTCGGTGCGGATCAACCTCCGCAGCGACGTCGAACTGCCCCGGCAGCAACGCCGCCGGACCGGCCGGCTGATGATCCGCAAGGACTAGGGCCGGGGACACCGGGCCGGGACGACCGGACCGGGGACACCGGACCGGGACGACCGGTACCGACACGGGAGCTGTTACCGCGGGGGCAGCAGCTCGAGTGTCGCTCCGCTCCCTTAAAAACGTCCTAAGCGGCGGCCAATGCTGCCTCATGCCGCCCCGGCGCGGACGACCGGGCCCGCCCCCCCGGCTAACGTCGGCCAGCACCGGGGCCGGCGACCCCGGAACCGTACGGGAGCCGGAGCCCGCTCCGCCCCGGAACCCGTACCCGCGCGCCGGGTCCGGCGCGGCCCCGCACCACGGCGGTGCGGCCGCCGCGGGTGACCGTCACCACAGCGCGCGCACCGGCACCGCGCGCACCGCCGCCGCCGGGAGACGCACCGCGGACCACCGGCCGACCGGCCGCGGACCGCGCCGGTCCCGGTGGGCGGCCCGATGACCGCGGTCGCCCCGGGCCGGGCCCGACCGTCCGGCCGCTCGCCCCAGCGGCCG
>NZ_JBHUWH010000259.1:0-10912 GCF_042670125.1 Kitasatospora sp. NPDC057198
GCCCGGAGGCCCGCATGGTGTTCCACCGCGACCTGGTGTTCCACAGCGACCACCCGCCCGTCGCCCCGCTCGACCGGCCGCTCCACGAGGCCGTCCTGGGCGGCTGCGCGACCGGCGAGCACGCCGAACGCCCGGCCCTGGTCGACGGCTCGACCGGCCGCGGCGTCAGCTACCGGGAGCTGGACGCGGCCACCCGCCGCCTGGCCGCGGGCCTCGCCGAGGCCGGGGTGGCCAAGGGGGACGTGGTGGTGCTGCACAGCCCGAACTCGCTCGCCTACCCGCTGGCCCTCTACGGCGCCACCCGCGCGGGGGCGGTCGTGGCCCCGGTCGACCCGCTCGTCGGCGCGGCCGAGCTCACCCGCCGGCTGCGCGACTGCGGCGCCCGCTGGATCGTCACCACCGCCGAACTGCTGCCGGTCGCCCGCCGGGCCGCCGCCGGGCACCCGGTCGCCGGGATCTTCCGCTGCGACGGGCCGGACCGGCCGGACGGCCCGGGGGACGCCGGGGCCCACCGCTCGCTCGCCGAGCTGGCCGCCGGCTCCGCCCCCGAGCCCGAACCGCGGTTCGACCCGGCTACTGACCTGGCGGTGCTGCCGTACACCGGCGGGACGACCGGCCCGTCCAAGGGCGTGATGCTGACCCACCGGGCGGTGTCCAGCAACCTGCTCCAGGCCGACGCCCTGCTCGGCCCGCGCCCCGGCGAACGCGTCCTGGCGGTGCTGCCGTTCAGCCACGCCCACGGCCTGACCGCCCTGCTCAACCGCCCGCTGCGGGCCCGCTCCACCGTCGTCGTGCTGCCCCGCTTCGACCTGGAGCAGTTCCTCGCCGCGATCCAGCGCCACCGCGTCGAGACGGTGCACGTGACCCCGCCGATCGTCCTCGCGCTGGCCAAGCACCCGCTGGTCGACCGCTTCGACCTGTCCTCGGTCCGCCACGTGCTGAGCACCGGCGCGCCGCTGGACCCGGCCCTGGCCGCCGCCGCGGCCCGCCGCCTCGGCCTGCCGCACCTGCTCCGGAGCTACGGCGCGACCGAGCTCTCCGCGCTCACCCACCTCGTCCCGCCCGGCGAACCGAACCCGCCGGCCGGCACCGTCGGCCGCCTCGTCCCCGGCACCGAACTGCGGGTCCGCTCCCTCGACGGGCCGCCCCGCGACCTGGGCCCCGGCGAGGACGGCGAACTGCTGTTCCGCGGCCCGCAGGTGATGCAGGGCTACCTCGGCCGACCGGCCGGGGCCGCCGCCACCGTCGACGCGGACGGCTGGCTGCACACCGGCGACGTCGGCCGCGTCGACGCCGACGGCTGGCTGTTCGTGGTCGACCGGGTCGGCGAGCTGATCGGGCGCGGCGGCCCCCGGA
This sequence comes from Kitasatospora sp. NPDC057198, assembly GCF_042670125.1. NCBI lineage: Bacteria > Bacillati > Actinomycetota > Actinomycetes > Kitasatosporales > Streptomycetaceae > Kitasatospora > Kitasatospora sp. NPDC057198. Next base: position 1,357 of record NZ_JBHUWH010000259.1, read on the forward strand.
TCGCCCCGGCCGCGCTGGAGGCCGTGCTGCGCACCCACCCGAGCATCGCCGACGCCGCCGTGGTCGGCGTCACCGGCCCGCACGGCGCCGAGCACCCGAAGGCGTACGTGGTGCCCGCGTTCGGCTGCGAACTGGCCGAGCAGGAGGTCGTCGAGTACGTGGCCCGCCGGGTCGCCCCGCACGAGGAACTGCGCGGGGTGGAGTTCCTGGAGGCCGTCCCGAGGTCGGCCGGCGGTACGGTCCTCCGCCGCGAACTGCGGGCCCGCGACACGGAGCGCAGCCACGCCGCCGGCGGCCGCGGATAGACGACGCCGCATAGGTATCGGCCCCGGCCGCTGGACGCCGCCCCCGGCCGCTGGACGCCGCCCCCGGCCGCTGGCCGCCGCCCCCGGCCGCTGGACGCCGCCCCCGCCGGGTGGGACCGCGCCGGGGCGCCCCGCGACCGGCAGTTGAAGGTCACACTCTTGCCCGAACCGGTCCGAATCGAGCAGACTCGCATCTCCGGTCCGACCGCCCGCCCGACCACCAGTCGCCAGCGCCCGGCGGGCCGTGCAGTCTGGTGGAAGCCGGAACGACCGGCGGAACCGGGGAAGGTACCGGGCAGGTGGCCAACTGAGCACGCACGGGTTCGAACGCAAGCCCGACCGCGACGCGGCGGGCGCCCCTGCCGCGCGCCTGGCCGGGCACCGCCTGGTCCCGCTGGCCACCGCGCTGGTGCAGGACGACGGCCGGATCCTGCACTGGAGCCAGGAGGCCGAGGCGCTCACCGGCTGGCCCGCCGAACAGGCCATCGGCGCCCACCCGATCCGGCTGCTGCTGCCCGAGCAGGACCGGGCCGCCGCCGAGAAGCTGTTCGACCGCCTGGTCGCGGGCCGCGGCTGGTCCGGCACCCACCCCGTGCGCCGCCGCGACGGCTCCACCGTCGAGCTGGAGTTCCACACCTACCCGGTGGCCGGCCCCGACGGCCGCACCATGCTGCTGGCCACCGCCTCCGACGCCGGGGCGCTGCACGAGGTCGAGTCCGACCTGGCGGTGCTGGACGGCTTCTTCGACCAGTCCCCGATCGGCCTCGCCGTCTACGACACCGAGTTGCGCTTCGTCCGGCTGAACGAGGCGCTCGCCCGGATCAACGGCCTCAGCGCCGAGGAGCACCTCGGCCGCCGGATCTCCGCCGTGCTGCCCGGCATCAACGCCACCGAGATCGAGAACGTGATGCGGCAGGTGATCGCCACCGGCAAACCGGTGGTCGACGCCCGCTCGTACGGCCGCGTCCCCGGTGATCCGCGCCGCGACCGGGCCTGGTCGGCGTCCTACTTCCGGCTGGAGGACTCCACCGGCAAGGTGCTCGGCGTCTCCTCCTCCATCATCGACGTCACCGAGCGCTTCCACGCCGAGGCCCGCGCCTCCCGCGCCCAGGAGCGGCTGACCCTGCTCGCCTCGGCCGGCGCCCGGATCGGCACCACCCTCGACCTCAGGCGCACCGCCGAGGAGATGGTCGAGGCGATCGTCCCCAAGTTCGCCGACTTCGCCACCGTCGACCTGCTGGAACCGGTGCTGCGCGGCGAGGAGCCCGCCCCGATCCAGCCCGAGCGGGCCATCCAGGTCCGCGCCGTCGCGGTCGGCGAGGCGTACGGCTCCGGGCTGACCGGCGCCGCCGACGCCGTCGGCGGCACCACCGAGTACGGCCCGCACCGGGTCTACACCCAGTGCCTGCGCAGCGGCCGCCCGCTGCTCAAGCCGCACGTGGACGAGGAGGTGCTGCGCGGCCTGGTCCCCGACCCCGAACGGGTCGCCCCCGGCATGGCCGCCGGCATCCACTCCTACCTGCTGGTGCCGCTGATCGCCCGCGGCATGGTGCTCGGCGGCGCCGAGTTCGTCCGCACCCGCAACCCCGAGCCGTTCGGCGCCGCCGACGTCTCGCTCGCCGAGGAGCTCGTCGCCCGCACCGCGCTGGCCATCGACAACGCCCGGCTCTACCGGCGCGAACGGGAGACCGCCCTCACCCTGCAGCGCAGCCTGCTGCCGCAGGAGATCCACCGCACCCTGGGCCTGGAGATCGCCCACCGCTACCTGCCCTCCAGCGTGGTCAGCGAGGTCGGCGGCGACTGGTTCGACGTCGTCCCGCTGTCCTGCGGACGCGTCGCCCTGGTGGTCGGCGACGTGATGGGCCACGGCATCCGGGCCGCCGCCACGATGGGCCAGCTGCGCACCGTCGCCCGCACCCTGGCCACCCTCGACCTGCCGCCCGAACAGGTCCTCGGCCGGCTCGACGAGACCGCCTCGGCGATCGGCGAGGGCCAGTTCGCGACCTGCGTGTGCGCCGTCTACGACCCCGTCGACCGCAGCGTGGTGGTCTGCTCGGCCGGCCACCTGCCGCCCGTCCGGGTCGACCCCGACGGCACCGCGCACGTCGTCGACCTGCCGCCCGGCGTCCCGCTCGGCATCGGCGGCGGCGCCTTCGAGTCGATCGAGTTCACGCTGCCCCCCGGCGCCACCTTCGCGCTCTACACCGACGGCCTGGTCGAGCGCCGCGGCCGCGACCTGGACGAGGGCATCGACCTGCTCGCCCGCACCCTCGCCGCCCCCGGCCGCACCCTGGAGGAGAGCTGCGACGCCGCGCTCTCCGCCCTGGTCACCGACGGCACCGAGGACGACATCGCCATGATCATGGCCCGCGTGCTGCCCGTCCCCGCCGACCGGATCGCCACCCTGCTGCTGCCCAGCGAGGGCCCGCTACCCGCCCGCGCCCGCCGCTTCACCCGCGCCACGCTGGACGCCTGGGGCCTGTCCGGCCTCACCGACTACGCCGAACTCGTGGTCAGCGAACTCGTCACCAACGCCCTGCTGCACGCCGACGCCCCGCGCCGCCTGCGGATCTTCCGCGACCGCACCCTGACCCTGGAAGTCTCCGACGCCGGCGGCCAGCCGCCCCGGCTGCGCAGCTCCGCCGAGGAGGACGAGGGCGGCCGCGGCATCCACCTGATCAGCGAGCTCGCGCACCGCTGGGGCAGCCGCCCCACCAAGCACGGCAAGGTGGTCTGGGCGGAGATCGAACTCCCGTACCGCGCGGGCTGACACCCGCCCGGGCGCGACCGCTCGCCCGGCCCGCCGCGCTGACGGAGAGTCGGAGCAACCACGCCGTCGACCGAAAGGCCCCGCCGTGCACCTCCGTCCCCTCGCCGCCGCCGGTCTGCTCGCCCTCGCCGCCGGAGCGGCCGCCCTCGCCGCCCCGGCCCCCGCGCCCGGCGACGACCCGGCCCCCGCGCCGTCGCCCAGCACGTCCCCCGCGCCGACCGGCACCGGACAGCCGCCGGAGAGCCCGTCCCCGTCCTCCGCGCCCCCGTCCTCCGCGCCCCCGTCCGCGCCGCAGGTGCCGCCGACCGCCGTCACGATCACCGGGGCCGTCATCGACCCCAGGATCCCCGGCCGGGCCAGGGTCGCCCTCGCCTACACCTGCGCGCCCACCGACCAGCCCCGCTCGCTGAACACCTCGGTCGAGCAGAGCGACCCCGAGGACCCGGCCACCACCGCCTTCGGCTCCACCCGCACCTCCCCGGCCCTGGTCGTCTGCGACGGCACCCCGCAGGTCCAGACCGTCACCGTCCAGTCCAAGACCAGCAACTGGCTCCCCGGCCCCGACGCCGTCGTCGTCACCACCCTCACCGACCTCGGCGCCACCCCGCCGGCCGTCGCCGACGCCCGCCGGATCCCGCTCGACCTGCCGCCCGCCCCCTGACCCGCCGTCAGCCGACCGGCCCCCGCCCCCGGCGCGCCGCCCGCCCGCCGCCCCCGGCGCCTCCGAGACTGGACGCCGGACGGAAGGGAACCCCGCATGGCCACCCAGCCCACCACCGCCGACACCCCCGCCCCCGAGGAGGCGCGCCGCTGGCGGGCCCTCGCGGTGTGCCTGGTCGCCGGGTTCATGACCCTGCTCGACGTGTCGATCGTCAACGTCGCCCTGCCGTCGGTGCGCGACGGACTGCACATGTCCGAAGCCGGGCTCCAATGGGTGCTGTCCGGCTACTCACTGGCCTTCGGGCTCGTCCTGGTCCCGGCCGGACGGCTCGGCGACGCGGTCGGCCGCCGCCCGGTCCTGCTCACCGGCCTCGCCCTGTTCACCGCCACCAGCGCGCTGGCCGGCGCCGCCCAGGGCGAGACCTGGCTGGTCGTCGCCCGGCTGCTCCAGGGCATGTCCGGCGGACTGCTCGTCCCGCAGGTCTCCGGCTTCATCCAACAGCTGTTCCGCGGCGCCGAACGGGCCCGCGCCTTCGGCCTGCTCGGCACCACCATCGGCTTCTCCACCGCCGTCGGCCCACTGCTCGGCGGCCTGCTGATCGCCGCGTTCGGCACCGCCGAGGGCTGGCGCTGGGTGTTCTACGTCAACCTCCCGATCGGCATCGCCGCCCTCCCCTTCGCCCACCGGCTGCTGCCCGCACCCACCCCCGCCACCTGCGCCCGCCGCGACTTCGACCCCGTCGGCGTGCTGCTGCTCGGCACCGGCACCGTCCTGCTGCTGCTCCCGCTGGTCCAGGCCCAGTGGCACGACGTCCGCAAGTGGCTGCTGCTGGCCTGCTCCGCGCTCGTCCTGGGCGCCTTCGCGTGGTGGGAGCGCCGCTACGCCCGGCGGCGCGAACCGCTGATCCACCCCGAGCTGTTCCGCACCCGCTCCTTCACCGGCGGCGCGCTGGTCTCGCTGCTCTACTTCGCGGGCTTCACCGCGGTCTTCTTCGTCTTCACCCTCTACCTGCAGTCCGGCCGCCACTACAGCGCCCTCCAGGCGGGCCTGGCGATCACCCCCTTCGCGCTCGCCTCCGCGGTCTCCTCGACCGTCGGCGGACGCCTGGTCACCCGCCGGGGCCGCCGGCTGATCGCCGTCGGCCTCACCACCGTCGCCGTCGGCCTGGCCCTCGCCGCCCTCGCCGTCCACCTCTTCGACGGCCCCGAGGTCGGCTGGGCCACCGCCCTCCCGCTCCTGCTGGCCGGCCTCGGCAGCGGCCTGGTCGTCTCCCCGAACCAGGCCCTCACCCTGAACGACGTCCCCGTCGCCCGAGCGGGCTCCGCCGGCGGCGTCCTGCAGACCGCCCAGCGGATCGGCTCCGCCGCCGGCATCGCCACCGTCGGAGCCACCTTCTTCTCCCACCTGCACACCCCCGCCGACTACCCCGTCGCCTTCCAGCTCAGCCTCGCGGTGGTCCTCGCCTTCGTCCTGCTCGCCCTCCTGGCCGCCACGCGCCACTGAACAGCTCCGCAGGACCGAGAACGGCGGGACGCACCATCAGGGGCTCGGGCAAGAACGGCGAGTAGCGAGAAACCAGGGGCCCGGGGAACCCTTCGGCAGACGAGCATGCACAATCAGGGGCCCGGGGAACGGCGGGTCCGTGCTGCTGATGGCCGGAGCCCATCGAAGTGTCCGTGCTGCTGCGTGCCGTAAACAGAACCCGAAGCCGATGCGCCCAACGGCAGTGAACCGCCAGCAGACTGGGCCTCGCCGTTCCCCGAGCCCCTGATTTCGCTCTCGCCGTTCCCCGAGCCCCTGATTTCGCTCTCGCCGTTCCCCGAGCTACAGCCCCGCGACCCCGCGCACCGCGACCCGCAGGGCCGCCACCGGGGCGCCGACCGGGCTGCTCGCGCGCCAGCCGACGAACCCGTCCGGACGGACCAGCACCGCGCCGCCCTCGCGCAGCCCGTAGACCGCGGGCCAGCCGCTCGGCGCACTGCCCCGGGGCCCGGCGGCGGGCGTCTCGGGGAGGGGCTCGGGGACGAGGTCGCCGCCCTCGCCGACCAGCAGGCACCTGATCGGCACGCCCGTCTCCCCGGTCACCGTCCGGGCCGCTTCCGGCCACCGCCCGCCGCCCGCGGCGGGCGCCAGCAGCACCGGCTCGCGTTCGAACAGGTCGAGGGTGGAGATGCGCGCCCCGTCGCGGTCACGCAGCCACAGGTGCGGGGCCCGGGTGCCGACCTCCCCGGTCGCGGCGAAGCGCTCCGGGACGACCCCGGCGGTGGCGTCCGCGCCGACCAGCGCGCCCTCGGGGTAGCGGTAGCCGAGCGCCACCGCGAGCACGTTGGTGCGCGGCCCGCCGACCGGCGCCGCGTCGAAGCCGGGGTGCTGGTGCTCGACCGAGCGGGCCGCGGCCCGGGCCGCGGTCTGCACGGCGACGGGCCGCCGTTCCGTCTCGTACGACTCCAGCAGGCGCGGCCCGCCCCAGCCGGCCAGTACCGCGGCGAGCTTCCAGGCCAGGTTGTGCGCGTCCTGGATGCCGGTGTTGGAGCCGAACGCCCCGGTGGGCGGCATCTCGTGGGCGGAGTCGCCGCACAGCAGGACCCGCCCGGCCGCGTACCGGTCGGCGACGCGCTCGGCGGCGTGCCAGGGGGCGCGGCCGGTGATCTCCACGTCCAGGTCGGGGACGCCGGCCGCGGCCCGGATGTGGGCCGTGCAGCGGGCGTCGGTGAAGTCCTCGACCTGCTCGCCGCGCTCGGGGTGCCAGGGCAGGTGGAAGACCCACTCCTCGCGGTTGTCGACGGGCAGCAGCGCGCCCGCGCCGGCCGGGTCGGTCAGGTAGCAGGCGATGAAGCGCCGGTCGCCGACCACCTCGGCGAGCCGCTTGGCGCGGAAGGTGACCGAGACGTTGTGGAACAGGTCGCCGCGCCCGGACTGCCCGATGCCCAGCCGCTGCCGGACGGGGCTGCGCGGCCCGTCCGCGGCGACCAGGTAGTCGGCCCGGACGGCGCGCTCCTCGCCGGTGGCGCGGTCGAGCAGCAGCGCGTCCACCCCGCCGGCGTCCTGCTCGAAGGAGACCAGCTCGGTGTTGAAGCGCAGGTCGCCGCGGGTGGCGGCGTGCCGCAGCAGCACCGGTTCGAGGTCGTTCTGGCTGCACAGGCACCACCCGGACGGGCTGAACCTGGCCAGGCCGCCGCCCGGGTCGATCTCCCGGAACAGCCACTCCTGCTCGCCGCCGGAGAGCCGCTCGGCCTGCAGGATGCCGTGGTTGTCGGCCAGCACCGACGCGGCGGCCCGGACGTCCTCCTCCACCCCGGCGACCCGGAACAGCTCCATGGTGCGGAGGTTGTTGCCGCGGCCGCGCGGGTGCCGGGAGGTCTCGGCGTGCCGCTCCACCAACAGGTGCGGGACGCCGAGCCGGCCGAGGAAGAGCGAGGCCGACAGCCCCACCAGCGATCCGCCCGCGATCAGGACCGGAACCCGGTCCGCCATCTGTGTGTTCATCGACTCTGCTCCATCCGTGCAGGGCGCTGGGCGCGCCAGACGGGACATCCATCCCCCGTCGCTGACGGCCACTCAGGGTGCTTCGCCCGGATGGCCCCGAAGTCTCGCGCGCTCCCCGCTCCCGACCTGACGATCGAGGGCGAACCGTTGCCCCGCCCGGCCGCCCGGAGTCCGATCCCGGAGCCGGACGGGGGCCCTTCGGGAACGAACCGCGAACCGACGACAGGATTCCGCCGCCATGACCCTGCTCTCCGCCCCCGAGGAGACCACCACCGCGAGCCGGCCCACCCCGGGCCGGCTCCGCGTCGTCCTGATGCTGGACGTCCACGACGGCGCCCAGGACCGCTTCCTGGAGGCGTACGAACTGCTGCGCTACCAGGTCTCGGCCGTCCCCGGGCACATCAGCGACCAGCTCTGCCAGTCCATCGACGACCCGTCCCGCTGGCTGATCACCAGCGAGTGGGAGAGCGCCGAACCGTTCCTGGCCTGGGTCGACAGCCCCGCCCACCGCGAGATGGTCAAGCCGATGCACGGCTGCGTCAGCGACACCCGCTCGCTGCGCTACAGCGTGCTGCGCGAGACCCGCGGCACCGCGGCCACCGACACCACCGCCCCGCCGCTGCGCCCCGGCGAGCACCACCCCGGCGTGCCCGGGGCCGTCCGCCCCGGCCCGGACGGCGTGGTCCGGCACGCGCTGAGCTTCACCGTCAAGCCCGGCGCCGAGGCCAGGGCCGCCGAACTGCTGGCCGGCTACCGCTCCCCGGACGCCCGGGTCGACGACACCACCCGCCTGCTGCGCACCTCGCTGTTCATGCGCGGCAACCGGGTGATGCGCTGCGTCGAGGTGGCCGGCGACCTGACCGCCGCGCTGCGGCACGTCGCCCGGCAGCCCGGGGTGCGGGCCGTCGAGGAGGCGCTCAACCCGTACCTGGAGGAGGACCGCGACCTGGACGACCCGCTGTCCGCCCGCGACTTCTTCCAGCGCGCCGCCCTGCCCGCCGTCCACCACCACGCCGGGCTGAAGACCGGCCCGGTGCAGCGGCACGCCTACCTGTACCCCGTCCGGCCCGGCGCCGGCGCGGCCCTCGCCGAGCTGCTCGCCGAGGAGGACGAGCAGGCCGCCGCCGACCCCGGCAGCCCGTTGGTGCGCGCCACCGTCTACCGGCACGACGACCTGGTGCTGCGGCTGGTCGACCTGCTCGGCGACCCCGCCGACGACCCGGCCACCGCCCTCGGCCTGGCCGGCCCGCGCGCCGCCGCCGTCCTCGGCAAGCTCGCCGAACCGGCCGAGCGCACCCACGACGGCCTGCGCCGCCTGCTCGCCGAGTGCGCCACCACCCCCGTCACCGACCGCACCTCGGCCGAGGACTGACCACCCCCCACCCAGTACGCCCCGCCACGAGAGGAAGTCCACCGTGACCACCGAGATGCCACGTATCGTCCACGTCGACGACGCGCCCCCCAACCGCAAGCGCGGCGGCGACCTGCGGGCCATGCTCACCCCGCCGGCGGTCGGCGCGACCAGCGGATTCATGGGAGTGGCGATCGTCGAACCGGGGGAGCGGATCGGCGAGCACTACCACCCGTACTCCGAGGAGTTCGTGTTCGTGATCTCCGGCGAGCTGGAGGTCGACCTCGACGGGGTCACCCAGCGGCTGTGGCCCGACCAGGGAATGATGATCCCGATCGGGATGCGGCACCGCTTCCGCAACGTCGGCTCCACCGAGGCCCGGATGGTCTTCCACCTCGGCCCGCTCGCCCCGCGCCCCGAACTCGGTCACGTCGACACCGAGGAGGAAGCCACCGAAGCGGGACCGCCGGAACCGGCCGGGGCGGCCTCGTGACGCGCCGGGTCGCGGTGACCGGGATCGGCGTGGTCGCCCCCGGCGGCATCGGCGTCCCCCGGTTCTGGTCACTGCTCACCGAGGGCCGCACCGCCACCCGCGGCATCACCCTGTTCGACCCGGAGGGCTTCCGCTCCCGGATCGCCGCCGAGTGCGACTTCGACCCCGCCGTGCACGGCCTGACCCCCGAACAGGTCGACCGCAACGACCGGTACGTGCAGTTCGCGCTGGTCGCCGCCGCCGAGGCGGTCGCCGACGCCGGCCTCGACCCCGACCGCGAGGACCCCTGGCGGGTCGGCGTCTCGCTCGGCACCGCCGTCGGCGGCACCACCCGGCTGGAACGCGACTACGTGCTGGTCAGCGGCCGCGGCGAACACTGGGACGTCGACCACCGGCCCGCGCAGCCGCACCTGGAGCGGGCGTTCTCCCCCTCCACCCTGGCCTCCGCGGTCGCCGAGCGCTTCGGCGCCCGCGGCCCCCGGCAGACCGT
>NZ_JBHUWH010000260.1:0-10895 GCF_042670125.1 Kitasatospora sp. NPDC057198
CCGTCGTCGTGTTCCGGCGGGGGGAGGGGCCGTCAGGCCGCCCGGTGGCGGCGGACGGCGAGGGCGAGCAGGCCGGCCAGCGCCGAGCTGGCGGCGACGGTCAGCAGGGCGGCGGGCAGCGAGAGCGCGTCGGCCAGGAAGCCGATCACCGGCGGGCCGATCAGCATGCCCGCGTAGCCGAGGGTGGAGGCGGTGGCCACGCCCTGCGGCCCGGCGGTCGCCCCGGCCTGGGCGATGGCCAGCGGGAAGACGTTGGCCAGGCCGAGGCCGACCAGGACGAAGCCGGCCAGCACCACCGGGACGGACGGGGCCAGGGCGGCGGTCGCCATGCCCGCGCAGGCGGTCAGGCCGCCGAGCAGCATCACCCTGGTCTGGCCGAGCCGCTCGGAGAGCCAGGTGCCGGAGAGCCGGCCCGCGGTCATCGCGAAGGCGAAGGAGGCGTACCCGGCGGCGGCCGTCGCGGTGCTGGCGTGCACGTCGTCGGTCAGGTGCAGGGTGGCCCAGTCCGCGAGGGCGCCCTCGCCGTACGCGGTGGACAGGGCGATCAGGCCGAGCAGCACGACCAGCAGCCGGGCGTGCCGGGACGGGCGGGCGGCGGTGCTCGCGGCGGCGCTGGTGGCGGCACTCGCGGCGGTGCTGGTGGTGGAGGGGCGGGGGAGGGCGGCCGGGGCGCGCAGCAGGGCGGTGCCGGCCAGCGCCGTCACGGCCAGGCCGAGCGCGGCGGCCGAGGCCAGCGCCCAGGAGGCGCTGATCCGGCTCGCGAGCAGGCCGCCGGCCGCGGCGCCGAGCAGGCCGCCGAGGCTGTAGCCCGCGTGGAAGCTGGGCATGACGGGCCGTCGGAGCTCGGCGACCAGGTCGACCGCGGCGCTGTTCATCGCCACGTTGGCCGCGCCGTAGCCCGCGCCGAACAGCAGCAGCACCGCGCCGAGCGCGAGCACCGAGTGGGTGTGCGCGGGCAGGGCCACGGCCAGCGAGAACACGGCGAGCGCGGCGACGGTGACCGGGCGCGAGCCGTAGCGCAGGCACAGCCGTCCGATCAGGGCCATGGTGGCGACCGCGCCGGCCGAGATGCACAGCAGGGCCAGACCCAGCGCGCTGTGCGAGGCGGCGACCTGGGCGCGGACGTCCGGGATCCGGACCACCCAGGAGGCGAACAGGAAGCCGTCGGCGGTGAAGAAGGCGGTGAGGGCGAGGCGTGCCGCCGACCAGGAGGAGCTGCGGCCGGACGGGGTCTTCGAAGGGGCAGCGGAGAGGAGGGAGGAGCGGGCTTCTGTTTTGTTCAGTAGCGGCACAAAGTCAGAATAGGGGAGTGCCGCACACACCTACAAGCCCGAATCCGGGCCAGAATCCGGGCCAGACCCCGCGTCCGCAGCCGGGGGCCTCCAAGCGGGCCGCGCCCGACCGCGGCCGCACCCTGCTCGGACCGGCCCTGCGCCTGGTCCACACCGGCCAGGCCCCCACCCGCTCCGCGCTCACCGGAGCCCTCGACGTCACCCGCGCCACCGCCGGCGCCGTCACCGGCGAACTCGAGGCGCTCGGCCTGATCACCGTCGACTCCCGCCCGGCCGGCGGCGGCCGCGGCCGCCCCTCGCACCGGCTCGCCCTCACCGACCCCGGCCCCGCCGTCCTCACCGCCCAACTGCACGCCGACGGCATCTCCGCCGCCCTGGCCGGACTCGGCGGACGCCTGCACGACCCCGTCCACCTGCCGCTGCCCGCCGACACCTCACCCGCCGCGCTGCTCGCCGCCGTCGCCGAGACCGGCGCCCGGCTCGCCCGCGACAGCCGCCGCCGCGTCCTCGGTTTCGCGCTCGCCCTGCCCAACCCCGTCACCGAACCCGACGGCACCGCCCTCGCCGCCCTGCACTTCGGCTGGCCCTCCGGCACCCCCGTCGCCGAACTCTTCGCCGCCGCCGTCGCCCGCACCGACCCCGGCCCGCGCGCCCGCGCCACCCTGCCCACCGCCGTCGCCAACGACGCCAACCTCGCCGCCCTCGCCGAACACCGGCACGGCGCCGGCCGCGGCGCCCGCCACCTGCTGCTGGTCACCTCCGGCCACCGCGGCGTCGGCGGCGCCCTGGTCATCGACGGCCGCCTGCACACCGGCAGCTCCGGCCTCGCCCTCGAGGTCGGCCACCTCACCGTCGACCCGCTCGGCCGCCCCTGCGCCTGCGGCAACCGCGGCTGCCTCAACGCCGAGACCGACACCGACGCGCTGTTCGCCGCCGCGAAGCGCCGCCCCGACCCGGCCCGCCCGCTGCTCCCGCAGGCCCGCGCGCTGGCCCGCGACCCGGAGGCCGCCGACGCCCTCGAACACGTCGTCGACCGGCTCGGCCTCGGCCTCGCCGGGCTGGTCAACATCCTCAACCCGGACCGGATCGTGCTCAGCGGCCTGCACCTCGACCTGCTGGCCGCCGCCCCCGACCGGCTCGCCGCCGTGGTCGCCGAACGCTGCCTGTGGGGCCGCAGCGGGCGCATCCCGATCGTCCCCGCCCAGGTCGTGCACGCCGGACTGGTCGGCGCGGCCGAACTCGCCTGGGAGCCCTACCTGGAGGACCCGCAGGCCGTCGCGGCGCCCTGAGGCGTATCCGGCCGGGCCCGGGGAAACGGAACGGCGCGGGGGACGGAGACCGTCCACCCGCGCCGTCCGGCACGTCCGCGCTGTACTGGTTCCGCTGGTTCCCGCGGTGCTGGTTCCCGCGGTGCTAGTTCTTGCCGAAGCGCAGCTTCCAGGGGGCCACCGCGGACTCCAGCTGCACGCCCAGGCTCATCTTCGACATGCCCTCGACCCGCTCCTCGAAGCGGATCGGCACCTCGGCGATGCGCATGCCGCGCTTGACGACCCGGTAGTTCATCTCGACCTGGAACGAGTAGCCGTTGGAACGCACCGACTCCAGGTCGACCGCGCGCAGCGCCTGCGCCTCCCACGCCTTGAAACCGGCGGTGGCGTCCTTCACCCGCAGGCGCAGGATCGCGTTCACGTAGAAGTTCGCCCACGCGGACAGCGCCTTGCGGTGCCACGGCCACTCCGACGCGGTCGAGCCGCCCGGCACGTAGCGCGAGCCCAGCACCACCGAGGCGTCCGTACCGGTCAGCTTCTCCACCATCGCGGGGAGCGCGGTGTGCGGGTGCGACAGGTCGGCGTCCATCTGGACGACGATGTCCGCGCCGTCCTCCAGCGCCCGCGACATGCCGGCGATGTACGCCCGGCCCAGGCCGTCCTTCTCGGTGCGGTGCAGGACCGAGACGTTGCCACCCGAGTCGGCCGCCAGCTTGTCGGCGACGTCGCCAGTGCCGTCAGGGGAGTTGTCGTCCACGACCAGAACGTGCAGGTTCGCCATGCCGAGGTCGGCCAGCCGGCCGACCAGGACCGGCAGGTTCTCCCGCTCGTTGTAGGTCGGAACAACCACAACAACCTTCGGGTGGGCCTCAGCCATGTTTTTCTATCCTCGATGCAGTACGAACCGGAGGCGGCAGTCTAGCGTTCCTCCCCGAACGTTCGTCCCACGGGGGCGTTTCGCCCACCGGCCGACCGGGTACTCCGCGCCGCCCGGGAATCCCCGCGCCGGGCCGGGAATCCCCGCCCCGGGCCGGTCCGTTCAGCAGGCATGACCCGCACCGCACCGGCAGCAGACCGGCCCGAACCGCTGCGCTACGCCGCCTTCACCGCCGACCCCGCCGGCGGCAACCCGGCCGGCGTCGTCCTGGACGCCACCGGGCTCACCGACGAGCAGCAGCTCGCCACCGCCGCCCGCCTGGGCTACTCCGAGACCGCCTTCCTCACCGCCGACCCCGACCGGCCCCGGGCCCACACCGTCCGCTACTTCAGCCCGCTCGCCGAAGTCCCGTTCTGCGGCCACGCGACGATCGCCGCCGCGGTCGCCCTCGGCGAACGGCACGGCCCCGGCGAGTTCCGCTTCACCACCGCGGCCGGGCCCGTCCCCGTCGAGGTGACCCGCGACCCGGACGGCGGCCACCGGGCCACCCTGACCAGCGTCCCCGCTACCGTCGAGGACGCCGACCCGCAGGACGTCGCCGAGGCGCTGGCCGCCCTGCGCTGGCGGCCCGAGGAACTCGACCCCCGCCTCCCGCCCCGGATCGCCTACGCCGGGGCCCGCCACCTCGTCCTCGCCGCCGCGAGCCGGGCCCGGCTCGCCGACCTCGCCTACGACTTCGAAGCCCTCGCCGCGCTGATGCGCCGCCTCGACCTGACCACCCTCCAGCTCGTCCGGGAACAGGACGCCACCACCTACCACGTGCGCAACCCCTTCCCGGTCGGCGGCGTCGTCGAGGACCCGGCCACCGGTGCGGCCGCCGCCGCGTTCGGCGGTTACCTCCGCCGGCTGCGCGGCCTGACCACCGCCCGCCTCACCCTCCACCAGGGCGAGGACCTCGGCCGGCCGGGCGTCCTGACCGTCGACCTCACCGAGGGGGACGACCGCGTCCGCGTCACGGGGCGGGCGGTGCGGATCCAGTAGACGGCTCGGCAAGAACGGCGAAGGGGAACAAACCAGGGGCTCGGGAAGAACGGCGAGAGGCGAAACCAGGGGCTCGGGGAACGGCGAGCCCGGGTCTACTGCCGGTTCACTGCCGGAGCGCGCATCGGCGTTCGGTTCTGTCACTACACGCAGCAGCACGGACCTCCGATGGGCTCCGGCCGTCAGCAGCACGGACCCGCCGTTCCCCGGGCCCCTGGTGGCGCATGCTCGTCTGCCGACAGTTCCCCGGGCCCCTGGCGGGGCCCGTGCGCATCCGTACGCATAAGGGGAAGCTGGAGCCTCCGTAATCGTCACTTATCGTAGTTGACTGTTACGCTTGGTGGTTCACGGCGGTTCGCCGGTGGTGGCGAGGAGAGTGGCGCGATGAGCGATCAGACCCAGGACGTGGACCGGACCGACCCCGAGTACCGGGCCTGGCTGAAGGAGGCCGTCCGCCGCGTCCAGGCCGACGCCAACCGTTCCGCCGACACCCACCTGCTGCGTTTCCCGCTGCCCGCCGAGTGGGGCATCGACCTGTACCTGAAGGACGAGTCGACGCACCCCACCGGCAGCCTGAAGCACCGGCTGGCCCGCTCGCTGTTCCTGTACGGCCTGTGCAACGGCTGGATCCGGCCCGGCGCCCCGGTGATCGAGGCGTCCAGCGGGTCGACGGCCGTCTCCGAGGCGTACTTCGCCCAGCTGATCGGCGTCCCGTTCATCGCCGTGATGGCCCGCACCACCAGCCGGGCCAAGATCGAGCTGATCGAGTTCCACGGCGGGCGGTGTCACCTGGTCGACAACCCGGGCGAGGTCTACGCGGTGGCGGCCGCGCTCGCCACCGAGACTGGCGGCCACTACATGGACCAGTTCACCTACGCCGAGCGGGCCACCGACTGGCGCGGCAACAACAACATCGCCGAGTCGGTCTTCGCCCAGCTGCGGATGGAACCCCACCCCGAGCCCGCCTGGATCGTCGCCACCGCGGGCACCGGCGGCACCTCCGCGACCATCGCCCGGTACGTCCACTACATGCAGCACGACACCCGGATCTGCGTCGCCGACCCGGAGAACTCCTGCTTCTTCGAGGGCTGGGTGCACCACGACCCGGACGCGCGCTGCCCCACCGGCTCCCGGATCGAGGGCATCGGCCGCCCCCGGATGGAGCCCTCCTTCGTGCCCGGCGCGATCGACCGGATGATGAAGGTGCCCGACGCGGCCTCGATCGCCGCCGCCCACCTGCTGGCCGACGTCCTCGGCAAGAAGGCCGGCGCCTCCACCGGCACCGGCCTGTGGGGCGCGCTGCGGATCGTCGCCGAGATGCGCCGCGAGGGCCGCAGCGGCAGCGTCGTCACGCTGATCTGCGACCCGGGGGACCGGTACCTCGACAAGTACTACTCGGACGCCTGGCTGGCCGCCGAGCGGATCGACCCCCGGCCGCACCGCGCCGCCCTCGAGGAGTTCCTCGCGGGCGGCGACTGGGCGGAGGGCTGATCCCTTCTCAACCGCGCTTGCCGGTCCGCTCGGTGAGCAGCAGGACGGCGGTGACCAGCACGAGGACGGCGGTGGCGAAGTGCACCCCGAAGGCCGTGGCGGTGCTGCCGTGGTGCACCAGGATGGTGGCGGCGTCGCCGAACGGGGTGACCGACTCGGCGAGCAGCGCCCAGCCGAGCGCCCGGCGGTGCCCGGTCAGCAGCAGGGCCAGCGGGACGAGGCCGGAGACGATGTCCCGGATGCCCTTGAGGTTGAGGAAGGCCGCGGTCTCGCCCTGCGGCCACGCCGGCAGGCCGAAGCCGGAGGCGGTGCTCTCCGGGGCGATCAGGAAGCTGATGCCGACGTAGATGATGCCCAGCCCGACCAGGGCCGTGAACGCGGTGGCGAGGTTGACGCGCAGCCGGCTGCTGGCCGGGCGGGCGGTGGCGGTGCTGGTGGTGGCGGTCGCGGACATGGTGGTTCCCCCTGCGGTGTGTGTGCTGCGGAGCGGTGTGCGCCGCCGTCTGGTTAGCGGCGCTAGCGACGAGAATGATGCTAGGGCGACACCTCGTCAGTTGTCTAGCGGTGCTAGGATTTCGGTCATGGCTATCAAGGAACGCAGGGCGCGCGAACGCGCCGAACGGGAACAGCTGATCGTCCGGGCCGCCCGCGAACTCGCCGAGGCCGAGGGCTGGGACGCCGTCACCACCCGCCGCCTCGCCGAGCGCATCGAGTACAGCCAGCCCGTCCTGTACAGCCACTTCAGCGGCAAGGACGCCATCGTCGCCGCCGTCGCCGTCGAGGGCTGCGCCGAACTCGCCACCCTGCTGCGGGCCGCCGCTGCGGGCGTCGACGACCCGCGCGAGGCGTTCGCCGCCGTCGCCCGCGCCTACCTCGCCTTCGCCGAGGCCAACCCCGCCCTCTACGACGCGATCTTCATCCTCCCCAGCACCCTCCCCTTCGGCACCCCCGAAGCCCCCGCCCCGCTGCACGCCGCCTTCGCCGCGATCGCCGAACCCGCCACCCGCAGCGCCCGGGTGACCGGCCACGACCCCGGCGGCTACACCGAACTCGCCTGGTCCGCCCTGCACGGCATGGTCACCCTCGCCCGCACCGGCCGCCTGCGCCCCGACCTCGGCCGGGCCCGCATCGACGCGTTCACCGCCGTCTTCTGAGCCCGCCACCGGGCCCGTGCCAGCCCGCTGCCAGCCGCGTGCCAGGAGCACCCCCGAGGGTGGGGGGCGTCGGACGACGAGACCTGGAGGACGTGGTGGTGGAAGCGGTTCGTTCGGCCCGCCGGTGGTGGGCACTGGGGGCACTGGTGGTGAGCGTGCTGGTGGTCGGCCTGGACGGGACGGTCATCAACGTGGCGCTGCCCACCCTGGCCCGCGAACTCGACGCGGACAGCACGCAGTTGCTCTGGATCGGCGGCGGCTACCTGCTGACCTTCAGCGTGGCGATGCTGCCCGTGGGCCGGATCGGCGACCGGATCGGCCACCGGCGGGTGCTCACGGCCGGCGTCGCCCTGTTCGGCGCCGCCTCGCTCGCCGGGGCCTTCACCGGCTCCGCGGGCGCGGTCATCGCGGTGCGCGCCGCGATGGGCCTCGGCGCGGCGATGATCATGCCGGTCTCGATGGCGCTGCTCCCGAGGATCTTCCCCGAGCAGGAGGTTCCCCGGGCCATCGCGGTCTGGACGGCCGCCGCCGCCCTCGGCATGCCCGCCGGGCCGGTCATCGGCGGCTGGCTGCTCAACCACTTCTGGTGGGGCTCGGTCTTCCTGTTCAACGTCCCCGTGGTGGCGATCGCCCTGCTCGCGGGCGCCCTGCTGCTCCCGGCCGACGGCCCGCGCGACCGGGCCCGCACCGTGCCGTTCGACTGGTCCGGCACCGTCCTCGGCACGGCCGGGACCACCGCGCTGGTCTACGGCACGATCCTCGTCCCGGCCCACGGCTGGACCTCCCCGGCGGTCCTCGCCCCGCTGGCCGCCGCCGCCCTGCTGCTGACCCTCTTCCTCCGCCGGCAGCGCCGGGCCGCCGAACCCCTGCTCGACCTGGAGCTGTTCACCGACCGCCGGTTCTCCTGGGGCACCCTGACCGCCGTCCTCGGCAACTTCACCGTCATGGGCATCCTGTTCGTCGTCCCGCAGTACCTGGAGGCCGTCCAGGACTACGACGCCCTCGGCACCGGACTGCGGGTGCTCCCGCTGATCGGCGGCCTGATGCTGTCCGCCGCGCTCGGCGAGGCCCTGGTCCCGAGGCTCGGCGCCCGCACCGTGGTCCCCGCCGGACTGACCCTGCTCGCCGCCGGCGTCCTGCTCGGGACGCGGGCCGCGCCCGACAGCGGGTACGGCTCCACCGCGCTGTGGCTGGCCGTGGTCGGCGTCGGCTTCGGCCTGACCGTCGTCCCCGCCACCAGCCTGGTGATGGCCGCCCTGCCCGAGAACCGCACCGGCGTCGGCACCAGCGTCCTGGAAACCCTGCAACAGGTCGGCGGCGTCCTCGGCGTCGCCGCCCTCGGCAGCCTGCTCAACGCCGGCTACCTGGCCCGGATCGACGTCACCGCCCTGCCCGCGCCCGCCGCGGCGGCCGCCCGCGACTCGGTGACCGCCGCGGAGGCCGTCGCCGCCGAACTCCACGACGGCGCGCTGCTCTCCTCCGCCCACACCGCCTTCGTCCACGGCATGGGAACCGTCCTCACCGCCTCCGGCGCGGTCGCCCTCCTGGCGGCGGGCCTCGCGGCGGCCTTCCTCCCGAAGAAATGAGAGAGCACCACCAGGGGCCCGGGTGAGAACGGCGGGAGGCGAAATCAGGGGCCCGGGGAACGGCGGGTCCGTGCTGCTGACGGCCGGAGCCCACCGGAGGTTCGTGCTGCTGCGTGCCGTGAACAGAACCGGAAGCCGATGCGCGCTCCGGCAGTGAACCGTCAGCAGACCCGGGCTCGCCGTTCCCCGAGCCCCTGGCGGTGCTCTCCCGAGCCCCCGGCAGGGGCTTTCGCTCACTGGTCGCAGCCGGCGGCGGCCGCTCGCATCCACTGGTCGCCGAGCTGCTCGAACTGCTCCCGGCTGCGGGCGAGTTGTTCGGCGGCTTCGGTGGGCCGGTCCTCGGCGAGGGCGATCCGGCCGAGGGTGAGGCGGGTGGCGGCCGCGGTCCACGGGTCGGGGTGGTCGAGCAGGGCGCGCAGTTCGCGCCGGGCGGTCGGGCGGTCGTCCAGGAGCAGGGCGCAGCAGGGGCCGAGCAGGGGGAGGACGGGGTGGGCGGGGTGGGCCGGCAGGTGGGCGCGGACGGTGGCGGCGGCCAGGCGCAGGGCCGCCGGGTCGTGGGCGGGGCCGTCGCCGAGGGCGGGCAGCAGGACGGCGACCGCGGTGCACAGCGCGTGGGCGTCCGCGAGGCCGGGCGGGGCCGGTTCGCCGACCAGGGCGCGGACGGCGCGCGTCCAGTGCCCCGCCTCGCCGATGTGGTCGCCGACCGTCCAGAACCAGACCAGGGCGCCCGCCAGCCGCAGTGCGCCCGTCGCGTCGCCGGTGCCGACCAGGTGGCCGAGCGCGGCGTGCAGGTCGTCCCGTTCCGCGTTCAACCGGGCGGACCAGTGGGCCTGTTCGGGGCCGCGCAGCCGGGGTTCGGCCCGTTCGGCCAGTGCGAGGAGGCAGGCGGCGTGCGCGTCCCGGGTGCGGGCCGCGGTGCCGGCGGCCGCGGCCTTCTCGGCGGCGTACGCCCGGACGGTCTCCAGCAGGTGGTAGCGGACCTCGCCGTCCGGGCCGTCGGCCGCCGCCCGCACCAGGGACTTGTCGACCAGCGCGGCGATCACCTCGACCACGTCCGCGCCGGGGGCCCGCGGGCCGCAGACCCGTTCGGCGTGCTCGGGCGTCGCCCCGCCCGCGAACACCGAGAGGGCCGCCAGCACCGCGCGTTCGTCGGCGTCCAGCAGGTCCCAGCTCCAGTCGACCACCGCCCGCAGCGTCCGGTGCCGGGGCAGGGCGGCCCGGTCGCCGCCGGTCAGCAGCCGGAAGCGGTCGTCGAGCCGTTCCGCGACCTGGCGCAGCGTCAGGGAGCGGGTGCGGGCGGCCGCGAGCTCGATCGCCAGCGGGATCCCGTCCAGAGCCCGGCAGATGTCCGCCACCAGCGGCGCGGTCGCCGGGTCGAGCCGGAAGCCGGGGCGGACGGCGGCGGCCCGGTCGGCGAACAGCCGCACCGCCGGGTACGCCGCTGCTGCCCGGCCGTCCGCTGCGGTCCCGCCGTCCGGCGGGGGCAGCGGCAGCGAGGGCACCGGGCAGAGCGACTCGCCGGTGAGGCCCAGCGGCTCCCGGCTGGTGGCCAGCACCCGGACGTGCGGGGCCCGGGACAGCAGGCCGGAGGCCAACTCGGCGGCCGCGTCCAGCAGGTGCTCGCAGTTGTCCAGCACCAGCAGCAGCCGGCGCCGCTCCAGCGCCTCGGCCAGCCGCCCGACCGGGGAGGGGAGCGGTGCGATCGCCTCGCCGACCCGCAGCGCGTCCGGGACGCCGAGCGCCTGCAGCGCGGCCTGCGGCACCTCGGCGGGCGAGGTGACGGGGGCCAGCGGCACCAGCCACACGCCGTCCGGGAAGTCCGCCGCCAGCCCGGCCGCGACCTCCACCGCCAGCCGGGTCTTGCCCGCCCCGCCCGGCCCGGTCAGCGTCACCAGCCGGGTGCCGCGCAGCAGTTCGCGGACGGTCGCGGACTCCTGCTCGCGGCCGACGAAACTGGTCAGCGCCAGCGGCAGGTTGGAGCGGCGGGGCGACGGCCGGGGCGGGGGTTCCGGCGCCGGGGGCTCCGGTGCCGGGGCCGGGGCGGACCCGCCGCGCAGCAGGGAGAGGTGGAGCGCGGCCAGTTCGGGGGAGGGGTCCGCGCCGAGCCGCTCGGCCAGTTCGTGCCTGGTCCGCTCGTACCGCTCCAGCGCGGCCGCCGGGCGCCCCGCCGCCGCCAGGGCCCGCAT
>NZ_JBHUWH010000261.1:0-10861 GCF_042670125.1 Kitasatospora sp. NPDC057198
GCCGCGGAGCCCCCGGGAACCGGGTAGGGGCGAAGGCCGATGACGGCGGCCCGCCCGTCCGGGGCTCTGAGGGCTGTCAGGCGAGCGGCTCGGGGCGGCCGGGCTGCTCCCCGCCGCGCTCCGCCACGTACGTCCCGGTCGGCACCATCACCTTGCGGCGGAAGGTGCAGACGACGGTGCCGTCCTGCTTGTAGCCCTTGGTCTCGACGTACACGATGCCGCGATCCGGCTTCGATGTCATGCGCTTGTCGAGAACCGTGGTCTCGCCGTACAGCGTGTCGCCGTGGAAGGTCGGCGCGACGTGCCGCAGCGACTCGATCTCCAGGTTGGCGATCGCCTTGCCGGACACGTCCGGCACCGACATGCCGAGCAGCAGCGAGTAGACGTAGTTGCCGACCACCACGTTCCTGCCCTGCACGGTGGTGGTCGCGTAGTTGGCGTCCAGGTGCAGCGGGTGGTGGTTCATGGTGAGCAGGCAGAACAGGTGGTCGTCGTACTCGGTGACGGTCTTGCCGGGCCAGTGCTTGTAGACCGCGCCGACCTCGAACTCCTCGTAGGTGCGTCCGAACTGCATGGCGTCACGCCTCCGCCGTCTTGTCGGAAACGGGCTGTTCGAACTTGCTGGTGCGCTCCATGCCCGCGGCCCGGCCCTTGCCCGCGATGACCAGGGCCATCTTGCGGCTGGCCTCGTCGATCATCTCGTCGCCGAGCATCGCCGAGCCCTTGGCGCCGCCGGCCTCCGAGGTGCACCAGTCGTAGGCGTCCAGGATCAGCTCGGCGTGGTCGTAGTCCTCCTGCGAGGGCGAGTAGATCTCGTTCGCGGCGGAGACCTGGTCCGGGTGCAGCACCCACTTGCCGTCGAAGCCGAGCGCGGCCGAGCGGCGGGCCACCTCGCGGTAGCCCTCCTGGTTGCGGATCTGCAGGTAGGGGCCGTCGATGGCCTGCAGGTCGTTGGCGCGGGCCGCCATCAGGATGCGCATCAGGATGTAGTGGTAGGCGTCGGCGCCGTAGCCGGGCGGCTGCTCGCCGACCACCAGCGACTTCATGTTGATGGACGCCATGAAGTCGGCCGGGCCGAAGATGATCGTCTCCAGCCGGGGCGAGGCGGCGGCGATCGCGTCGACGTTGACCAGACCCCTGGCGTTCTCGATCTGCGCCTCGATGCCGATCCTGCCGACCTCCAGGCCCACCGTCTTCTCGATCTGGGTGAGCAGCAGGTCCAGCGCCACCACCTGCTCGGCGTCCTGGACCTTGGGCAGCATGATGCAGTCCAGGTTCTGCCCGGCGCCCTCGACCACCGTGATCACGTCGCGGTAGGTCCAGTGCGTGGTCCAGTCGTTGACCCGGACGACCCGGGTCTTGCCGCCCCAGTCGCCGTTGTTCAGGGCGTCCACGATGTTGTGCCGGGCGCTCTCCTTGACCAGCGGGGCGCAGGCGTCCTCCAGGTCGAGGAAGACCTGGTCGGCCGGCAGGCCCTGGGCCTTCTCCAGGAAGCGCGGGTTGCTGCCCGGCACGGCCAGGCAGGAACGGCGCGGACGGAGGCGGTTCACAGACATTGAGGGTGTTCCTTCCGGGTCAGCTGGTCGCGGCGGTGGCCGGGACCTGAGGCTGGAGCCTGTTGGCCAGCCGGATCTCGTCCACGATCCGGCCGATGATGGTGGTGATGCCGAAGTCCTTGGGCGTGAACACGGCGGCCACCCCGGCGGCCCGCAGGGCCTCCGCGTCGGCTGCCGGGATGATGCCGCCCACGATCACCGGCACATCCTCCACCCCGGCCCGGCCCAACCGCTGTATGACGTCGGGCACAAGCTCCGGGTGCGCCCCGGAGAGGATGGACAGGCCCACGCAGTGCACGTCCTCGGCGACGGCCGCCGAGACGATCTGCTCGGGCGTCAGCCGGATGCCCTGGTAGACCACCTCGAACCCGGCGTCGCGGGCCCGGACGGCGATCTGCTCGGCGCCGTTGGAGTGCCCGTCCAGGCCGGGCTTGCCGACCAGCAGGCGCAGCTTGCCGGTGCCGAGCTCGGCCGCGGTGGCCGCCACCGCCGCGCGCACGGCGGCGAGTTCGCCGCCCGGCTCGGCCGCGACCGCGACCGGGGCGCCGCCCACGCCGGTCGGCGCCCGGTACTCGCCGAACACCTCGCGCAGCGCGAACGACCACTCGCCGGTGGTGGCGCCGGCCCGGGCACAGGCCAGGGTGGCGTCCATCAGGTTCTCCTCGGTGGCCGCCGCCGCCTTCAGCCGGGCCAGCGCCCGCCGGACGGCCGCCTCGTCGCGCCCGGCCCGCCAGGCGTCCAGGTTGGCCAGCACGGAGCGCTCGGAGGCCGGGTCGACCACCATGATGGCGGTGTCCAGGTCCGCGGTGAGCGGGCTCTGCTCGGTGCTGTCGAAGCAGTTGACGCCGACGATCCGGTCCTCGCCCGCCTCGATCCGGGCCCGCCGCTCGGCGTGCGAGGCCACCAGGTTCGACTTCAGGTAGCCGGACTCGACGGCCGGGATCACCCCGCCCATCCCCAGCACCTTGGCGATCTCCGCCTCGGCGCCCGCCAGCAGCTCGGCGGTCTTCGCCTCCACCACGTGCGAGCCGTTGAACAGGTCGCCGTACTCCAGCAGGTCCGACTCGTACGCCAGCACCTGCTGGATCCGCAGCGACCACTGCTGGTCCCACGGCCGCGGCAGGCCCAGCGCCTCGTTCCAGGCCGGGAGCTGGACGGCGCGGGCGCGGGCGTCCTTGGAGAGCGTGACGGCCAGCATCTCCAGCACGATCCGCTGGACGTTGTTCTCCGGCTGCGCCTCGGTCAGCCCCAGCGAGTTGACCTGCACGCCGTAGCGGAACCGGCGCTGCTTGGCGTCCTCGATGCCGTAGCGCTCCCGGGTGACCTTCTCCCACAGCCGGTTGAAGGCCCGCATCTTGCACATCTCCTCGACGAAGCGGACGCCCGCGTTGACGAAGAAGGAGATCCGGCCGACCACCTCGCCCATCCGCTCGGCCGGGACCTGCCCGGAGTCGCGGACGGCGTCCAGCACGGCGATCGCGGTGCACATCGCGTACGCGATCTCCTGGACGGGCGTCGCCCCGGCCTCCTGCAGGTGGTAGCTGCAGATGTTGATCGGGTTCCACTTCGGGATGTGCGCCACCGTGTAGGCGATCATGTCGGTGATCAGCCGCACCGACGGGCCGGGCGGGAAGACGTGCGTCCCGCGCGACAGGTACTCCTTGACGATGTCGTTCTGGGTGGTGCCGGTCAGCTCGGCGACGTCCGCGCCCTGCTCCTCGGCGACCACCTGGTAGAGCGCCAGCAGCCACATCGCGGTGGCGTTGATGGTCATCGAGGTGTTGGTGCGCTCCAGCGGGATCCCGTCGAACAGGGTCCGCATGTCGCCCAGGTGCCCGACCGGCACGCCGACCCGGCCGACCTCGCCGCGGGCGAGGACGTGGTCGGAGTCGTAGCCGGTCTGGGTCGGCAGGTCGAAGGCCACCGACAGGCCGGTCTGCCCCTTCGCCAGGTTGCGCCGGTACAGCGCGTTGGAGTCGCTCGCGGTGGAGTGCCCGGCGTAGGTGCGCATCAGCCAGGGGCGGTCGCGCTCTTGAGCACCCATCAGATGTCCCTGAAGGCATTGATCTTGGTGAGGTGCTGCGCCCTCAGCTCGTGGTCGCGCACGCCCAGGCCCTCCTGCGGGGCCAGGCACAGGACGCCGACCTTGCCCTGGTGCCTGTTGTGGTGCACGTCCAGGGCGGCCTGGCCGGTCTCCTCCAGCGAGTAGACCTTGGACAGGGTCGGGTGGATCTTCCCCTTGGCGACCAGCCGGTTGGCCTCGAACGCCTCGCGGTAGTTGGCGAAGTGCGAGCCGACGATCCGCTTGAGCGACATCCACAGGTAGCGGTTGTCGTACTGGTGCATGTAGCCGGAGGTGGAGGCGCAGGTGACGATGGTGCCGCCCTTGCGGGTGACGTAGACGGAGGCGCCGAAGGTCTCCCGGCCCGGGTGCTCGAAGACGATGTCGACGTCCTCGCCGCCGGTGAACTCGCGGATCTTCGCGCCCAGGCGCTTCCACTCGCGCGGGTCCTGGTTCTGCTCGTCCTTCCAGAACCGGTAGCCCTCGGCGCTGCGGTCGATGATTGCCTCGGCGCCCATCGCCCGGCAGATCTCGGCCTTCTGCGGGCTGGAGACCACGCAGATGGGGGTGGCGCCGCCGGCCAGCGCGTACTGGGTGGCGTAGGAGCCGAGGCCGCCGCTGGCGCCCCAGATCAGCACGTTGTCGCCCTGCTTCATGCCGGCGCCGTTGCGGGAGACCAGCTGCCGGTAGGCGGTGGAATTGACCAGGCCCGGGGAGGCGGCCTCCTCCCAGGTCAGGTGCCGGGGCTTGGGCAGCAGCTGGTTGGTCTTGACCAGGGCGATCTGGGCCAGGCCGCCGAAGTTGGTCTCGAAGCCCCAGATCCGCTGCTCCGGGTCCATCATCGTGTCGTTGTGGCCGTCGGGGGACTCCAGCTCGACGGACAGGCAGTGCGCGACGACCTCGTCGCCGGGCTTCCAGGCGTTGACGCCGGCGCCGGTGCGCAGCACCACGCCCGCCAGGTCGGAGCCGAGCACGTGGTACGGCAGGTCGTGGCGCTTCGTCAGCGGCGAGAGGCGGCCGTAGCGCTCGAGGAAGCCGAAGGTGGAGACCGGTTCGAAGATCGAGCTCCACACGGTGTTGTAGTTCACCGAGCTGGCCATCACGGCCACCAGGGCTTCGCCGGGGCCGAGTTCGGGCAGCGGCACGTCGTCCAGGTGGAGCGACTTGCGCGGGTCCTTGTCCCGGCTCGCCAGGCCGGCGAACATCTGCTCCTCGTCCTTGTGGAGCGTCACCGCCCGGTAGGACTCGGGCAGCGCCAGGGCGGCGTAGTCGGCGGACGTGGCGTCGCCGCTGAGGATCGCGTCGAGAATTTCCTGCATGGCTGCCTCCGAAGGCGTACCTGTGCGAGGGACACAGGGCGTCTGGGGGAACCGGGAGCGGACACCGGCTTCGCGTTGAGGGTCTGAGGGTGGTGCGTGGCTGGTGCGACGGATGGGTGGGTCGCGTGGGTGCTGCTGGTTCTCGCCCCCTCGGTAGGGGACGCCGGAGGACGGCGCGCCGAGGTGGGGAGCCGCGGCGCCGCAGCCGGTGGGAACACCGTAGTGGCACCCTGTGCCACTCGTAAAGACACGGGGTGCCAAGTTCTGGAGTGAGCAAGAACACGCCGTGCCGGGGCGGCCCGGACAGACCGAAGGCCCGCTCCCGGAACCGGGAACGGGCCTTCGAAAACATGGCTGATCTGCGGAAATCTCCTGGATTACGCGGAACCTCTGCCGGCCAGGGCGGCTCTGATGGAATCCACCACCGTCTCCAGCGGTGCGTCCGTCCGGGCGACCGTGATCAGCACCTCGCCGCCCGGACTGGCACTCAGTGCGCTCAGTGCCTCGGACTCCCCGTCGTCATCACTGGCACCGGGTGCCACGGCGGCGCCGCGGCGGCGCGCCCCGCTCGGCGGGGTCGGCCAGAACGTCCCCCGGATCACCCCGAAGGAGTGGTCGAGCTGCGCCTCCACGTCGCCGTGGCCGCCGGCCCGCAGCCAGCGCCGCAGCACGTGGTTGTGCGCCGCGACCACCGCCGCCGCCGACACCTCGGCCAGCATCGAGTCGTCGTCCCCGCCGCGCTGCCAGCCCGGCGGCGTCTGCTCGGCCGCGTCGAACCGGCCCAGCAGGTAGCGGGTGAACAGCCGCTCGTAGCGGGAGACCACCGCGATCTCGCGCTCGCGCAGCGCCGGGACCTGCCGGATCAACTGGTAGCGGGCCACCGACATCTCCGGCGTGGAGGCGTACATCCGCAGCACCTCCTTGATGCCCCGGCACACCACGTCCAGCGGGTGCTCCTCGGCCTCGGCGCTGGCCAGCAGGTCCGCCACCCGCACCAGGGTGTCGTCGTGGTCCGGGAAGATCGCCTCCTCCTTCGACCGGAAGTACCGGAAGAAGGTCCGCCGGGCGACCCCGGCGGCGGCCGCGATCTGGTCGACCGTGGTCTCCTCGTACCCCTGGGTGGCGAACAGCTCCATCGCCGCGGCGGTGAGGTCCTGGCGCATCTGCAGGCGCTGGGCGGCGGCCCGGCGGCTGCCCGGACCGGACTCCGCCCCCGCACGAGACTGGTCGGGCCCGGCGGCCGGCGGCTGCTGCTGGGGAGGCGAGGTCTGGCGATCCATGTTCGGAACGCTACACGCACCCGGCGCGCCACCGGCCGGCCTGCCCCGGCGCACCGGCGCCGCCGGCGGCGCCACGGCGGGCCGCGGCCACCGCGAGGAGACCGCCCCCGTACCCCAAGGTGGCTTCGCGGCAAGCGGGTTGACGCCCCCTGCGGGCGACGGGCGGCCCTGCGGCGGGGGTGCCGGACGGCCGGTCATCGCCGTGCGTGGTCGCGGAAACCACGCCCCGTCTTGCGCCCCAGGCAGCCCGCCGCCACCAGGTGCTCCAGCAGCGGCGCCGCCGCCAGGCCCGGCTCGCGGAACTCCTGGTGCAGCACCTGCTCGATGGTCAGCGACACGTCCAGGCCCACCACGTCCAGCAGCTCGAACGGGCCCATCGGGTAGCCGCAGCCCAGCTTCATCGCGGTGTCGATGTCGTCCACCGTCGCGTAGTGCTCCTGCAGCATCCGCACCGCGTCGTTCAGGTACGGGAACAGCAGCGCGTTCACGATGAAACCGGCCCGGTCGCCGCACTCCACCGGGTGCTTGCCGACCTTCGCGCACAGCTCCAGCACGGTGGCCGTGACGTCCTCGGCGGTCAGCACCGTGGAGACCACCTCCACCAGCCTCATCGCCGGCGCCGGGTTGAAGAAGTGCATCCCCACCACGTCCCGCGGCCGGGAGGTGGCCGTCGCGCAGGAGACCACCGGCAGCGAGGAGGTGGTGGTGGCCAGCACCGCGCCCGGCTTGACGACCTCGTCCAGCGCCGCGAACAGCTCGCGCTTGACCGCCAGGTCCTCCGCCACCGCCTCCACCACCAGGTCGGCATCGGCCAGGTCCGCGTACGAGCCGGTCGGGGTGACCAGCGCCAGCGCCGCGTCCCGGGCCTGCTCCGACAGCCGGCCCCGGGAGACCGAGCGCTCCAGCGACTTCGCCAGTTGCGCCTTCGCCCGCTCCGCCTTCTCCCGGCTGCGGGCCGCCAACAGCACCGGGAAGCCCGCCTTCGCGAACACCTCCACGATGCCGGTCGCCATCGTCCCGCTGCCGCACACCCCGATGCTGCGCACCTCGCGCCCGGCCGCCCGCGGCGCCGCGTCCGCCCGCTGCTCCTCCGCGACCACCTTCGACGAGCCCGGGGCCTCGTAGGTGTAGAAGCCGCGGCCCGACTTGCGGCCCAGCAGGCCCGCCGCGACCAGTTGCCCCAGCACCGGCGCCGGGGCGTGCAGCCGGTCCTTCGACTGCGCGTACATCGCCTCCAGCACGGTGCGGGCGGTGTCGATCCCGATCAGGTCCAGCAGCGCCAGCGGCCCCATCGGCAGGCCGCAGCCCAGCCGCATCGCCGCGTCGACGTCCTCCCGGGTCGCGTACCGGGACTCGAACATCGCCGCCGCCTGGTTCAGGTAGGCGAACAGCAGGCCGTTGGCGATGAACCCGGCCCGGTCGCCCGCCGCCACCGGCTCCTTGCCCAGGTCGCGCGCCAACTCGGCGACCTGCTCGGCCGCCTGCGGGTCGGTCAGCACCGTGCGGACCACCTCCACCAGGCGCATCGTGTGCACCGGGTTGAAGAAGTGCACCCCCAGCACCCGCTCCGGGCGGGCGGTGGCGGCCGCGATCCGGGTCACGCTCAGGGCGGTGGTGCCGGTCGTCAGCACCGTCTCCGGCGGGCAGATCCGGTCCAGTTCGGCGAACAGCGAGCGCTTCAGCTCCAGGTCCTCCGGAACCTCCTCGATCACCAGGTCGGCCGCCGCCGCGGCGTTCAGGTCGTCGCCGACCTCGATCAGCGCCAGCAGCGCCGCCCGCTCGCCGGCCTCCAGCCGGCCGCGCTCCACCGCCCGCGCGGTGGACGCCTCGATCCGGTCCAGGGCCCGCAGCGCCTGCGTCGGACCGGCCTCCACGCCGATCACCCGGCGCCCGCTGCGCGCCAGTGCCACGGCCACCCCGGCACCCATGGTGCCCAGGCCGACCACGGCGACGGTGGGAAAGGGACGCTCCATGTCCAGACTCCTTGTCATGGGCCCGTGCCGCGGCCCCCGCCACCGCCCGGCCGCGCGCACGCGCACGCGGACCCGGACGGAGGGTGTGACGGGGGAGGGTGTGCCGGCGGCACGGGAGAAACGGGAACGGAAGAAGAACTGCGGCGCCCCGCGGTACGGACCGGTCCGCTCCGGTTCCGTCGGTGGGGCATTGCCGTGGTGCTCAGGCGCTCCGAACGGGTCGTGGAACGGCGCCGACGCGCACACGGGAGAAGAGAACGCGGCCCACCGGTGCGGCTCCCGAAGCCCGGCGCTGGCGCGTGCCGACACTGTAGCCCAGCTACCCACGGGTAGGAAGGGGGGAATGCGGCACGCCGGGCCGGCGGGCCCGGCCGCGGCGGGTGCCGTGACCACGCCCCGGCCGCGGGCCGACCGGGGCGTCGAGGACGTCGGCGATCAACCAACTGGATTGCCGCGCAAGGTTGTTGACTCCACGTCAGTCTGTCATGGTGAAGTCAGGGGGGAGCCATGATGACCTCGGGCGCGCGGGCGATCGCCCGGTCGGTCACGGCGGTCGCCGCCGTCGTCGGCTACGTCGCGCTGCACACGGCGATCACCGCCGCCGCGGACCTGCGGGCGGGGGAGCGCGTCCGGTACGCCTCCGTGCTCCGCTGGTCGGTGCCGGCCCTGCTGTTGCTGCTGCCGGCCCTGTGGCTGCGGCGCCGCCGCCGGGCGGGGATGGTGCAGACGGCGGCCCTGGTCAGCCGGTTCGCCCCGGAGCGGGCGTGGTGGTACCGGCCGGTCTTCCTGGCGCTCAGCGGCGTCGGGTGCCTGCTGTTCGCGGGCGGCTTCCTCGCCGCGAGCACGGCCCGGCAGGCGCAGCACCCCCCGTCGCCGCCGCTGGCGCTGCTGCTCCTGGCGACGGGCCTGGCCGCGATGGGGGCGGGGGTGCTGCTCCTGCGCCACGCCCGTCCGCGCGCCGCCCGCAGCGCGGCCCGGGCCCTGCTGGCGGACGGCCGGGCCCCGGTGCTCTACCTGCGCAGTTTCGCCGACGACGCCGCCTCGGCCCGGCCCGACGACTCCAGGGCGTACGTCCGCCTCCACACCCGGGAGGAGGAGTTCGCGGCGGCGCTCGGCGCCCTCGGCCCGGTGATCGCGGTGGGACGGCCGGGGGAGCAGCTGCCGCTGCTGGGCGCGGCCCGGTTCTACCTGCCGCTGGACGACTGGCAGCCGACGGTGCTGCGGCTGATGGCGGCGTCCCGGCTGATCGTGCTGCGGCTGGGAGCGGGCGACGGGCTGTGGTGGGAGGTCGAACAGGCCGTGGCGACCCAGCCGGCCCGCAAGCTGGTGCTGCTGGCCGAGGGCGACCTGACCGAACTGGCACGGCGGTTGGACCGGCACCTGCCGGTCCCGTCCGGGCTGGCCGGGGCGGCGGGCCGGGCGCCGCGGGCCGTCGTCGTGGTCGGTTTCGGCGACGACTGGGCGCCCCGGGCGTGTCCGGTGGGGCCCGCGGCGGCCGCCGGCCTCCCCCCGGCCGGCCGGGTCCGGCGCGCGGCCCGGACGGCGCGGTCCGTCCTGGCGGAGGCGATGCTGCCGACGCCCACCCAGCACCTGGCCCTGGCCGTGGCGACGGTCCTGGGGCACGGGAGCGTCCGCCGGCGGGCGATGGGCTGGCGGACGGTCGTCGCCACGATGGAGTCCTGGTTGAAGGGTTTCGGGCTGCTCCTGGTCCTGGGGCTGGCGGCGTGGCCGGCGGTCCGGGTGTTCCAGGTGTTCGGTCCCGGGTAGTGCCGCCGACCGGGGAGGCGGCGTCGGAGCCGCGGCCCCGGCGGTGCGGAAGCGGACGGCCGGTCCGATCGGCGAATCGAGGGGGAACCGTGGCGGTGGAAGGTGTCCGGCGGGAAGAGGGCGGGAGCGCGGAGCCGGGGGGCGCGGAACGGTTCCGGAAGGTGGCGGGGCCGGCCCGGGTGGTGACCTGGCTGATCGCCCTGGCCGTGCTGCGCGAGGTGCTGCTGGCGGTGCTCGACTGGCGCGAGTGCTTCCTGGTCCACGGCGTCCTGGCCGGGACGCTCCCGCCGGAGGACTACGAGTCCTTCGCGTCGAGCCCGTTCGTGCGGGCGATCGGTTCGATTGCGGCGATGCTGGGCCCGTACCTGGCGGCCGGTGCGGCGTTCGCCGTCTGGCTGTGGCGGGCCCGGACCAACGCCGAGACGATCGCCGGCGCCGCCTCCCAGCGCCGGGCCCGGGGATGGGTGCTGAGCGGCTGGGGCGCCCCGGTCGTCAACCTCTGGATCCCCTACCAGGTCGTGTCGGACGTCTGGCGGGCCAGTGCGCCCCGGCGCGACACCGTGCCGCACCGGGTCAGGGTGTGGTGGGCGCTGTTCCTGCTGTCCGGCGTCGTCCTCGGGCCGCTCCAGGGGCAGGCGGTGGAGAACGTGCAGAGCGAGGGCGACCTCCTCTTCGCCGCGTTCCTCACCACGCTGCTCGCCCTGTGCCTCGGCCTGGCGGGGGTGCTGGCGGTCACCATCGTCAAGGACGTCACCGAATGGCAGTCCGGCCGGGCGGGGGAGGGGGCGCGGTGAGGGGTTCCGGCGGGGCGGTCGCCGCGGGGGAGCTGCCGCGGGGAGCGGACGGCGTGCCGCGCGGCCGTCGCGCGGTGGGCGACCGCGTGCGCGGTGGACGCCGACGGCTG
>NZ_JBHUWH010000262.1:0-10853 GCF_042670125.1 Kitasatospora sp. NPDC057198
GCCCCGCCTCCCGGCGGGGCCTTCCCGATCTGAGCCCCCATGCGGAATCGAACCGCAGACCTTCTCCTTACCATGGAGACGCTCTACCGACTGAGCTATAGGGGCTTGTTGCTCCGGGCGCCTGGCGGCTCCCCTTGCGACGTGGAAGACATTACATGCTCGGCCGACCCCATGGGAAATCGGCTTCCTCCAGGTCGGAGGGCTAAACTGCCCGAGAAGACCCGATCTGCCGTGCAATGTCGCCCAGCAGCCGCGAACTCCCGTGCAGCGAAGGCGCGTGATCCTGTGTCAGCCCCCGGCCGCGGCCGTGCCTCCGGTACCCCCTCCGCCTGGTGGGCGCTGGCCCTGCGGCCGGCCAGGCCGGTGGTGCCGCGGGTGCTGGTGGTGCGGGCGGCGCTGGGGATGGCGGTGCCGCTCGGGGCGGGGCTGGTGTGCGGGCGGCTGGCGCTGGGGGTGTTCGCGGCGCTGGGGGCGATGCACGCGACGATGAACGACCGGGTGGAGCCGCTGCGGCTGCGGGCGCCGCGGATCGCGCTGGCGCTGGCCGCGTCGACGGCGGGGATGCTGATCGGGGCGGAGTTGCAGCACCGGGGCGCGGGCGGGCCGGAGACCGGGGTGGCGCTGACCCTGGTGGGCTTCGCGGGCGGGGCGCTGTCGGCGACCGGGCCGCGCGGCTCGGCGGCCGGGATGCTGCTGCTGGTGTCGGCCTCGCTGGGCGGCGGGATGGCGCTGCCGCACCCGTGGTGGGCGGCGCCCGCGATGATGCCGTGCGGGGCGGCGCTGGTGCTGCTGATGGGGGTGCGCTACCGCACCGACGTGCGCACCGACCCGCGCACCCTGGCGCTGGCGGACGTCTACCTGGCGCTCGGCGGCCTGCTGGCCGCCCTGGGCACCCCGGACGGCGCGGCCGCCCGCCGCCTGCTGACCGGCCGGCTCAACCAGATGCAGGACCTGCTGCCGCCGCCCCGGCCGGGCCGCCGCGAGCCGGAGCGGCTGCACCGGCTGCGCCGCGCGTACGAGGCCGCGCTGGGCGCCACCGAGGCGGCGGCCGGGCTGCTGTGGGCGTGGCGCCCGGTGCCGCCGGAGCTGGCAGCGTTCCCGGCCCGGCTGGCCGCGCAGATCACCGGCGGTCCGGAGCCGGCGTACCCCCACTGGCGGCCGGACACCCCGTCCCGGACGGCGTTCGACACGGCGCTGCGGGCCGCCGCCGAGACCGTCGCGGGCCGCTGGGCGCCGCTGGACACCGCCGCCCCGCCGCCGCCGGACCCGTGGCGGCTGCGGGTGCGGCTGCTGTCGCGCGGTTCGGTGCGCTACGGGCTGCGGGTGGCGCTGTGCGTGGCGGTGGCCGAGGCGGCGGTCAACGCGCTGACGCTGAGCCGCAGTTACTGGGTGCCGATGACGGTGGCGTTCGTCCTGAAGCCGGACCTGGGCTCGGTGTTCCAGCGGGCGGTCAGCCGGGCGCTGGGCACCGTGCTGGGCATCGCGGTGGCCGCGGTGCTGCTGGCGCTGACCACCGAGCCCTGGGCGCTGAGCCTGGCGATCTCGCTGTGCGTGGCGCTGCTGCCGTACTCGACGGCCGCGCACTACGGGCTGAACACCGTCGTGATGACGCCGGTGGCGCTGCTGCTGGTGCAGCTCGGCGGGGAGAGCGGGTCGGCCGAGTTCTGGCCGCGGGTGCTGGACACCGCGCTGGCCAGCGCCATCGTGCTGGTCTTCGGCTACCTGCTGTGGCCGGAGCGGCCGCCGCACCGGATCGAGCCGGGCATCGTCACCGCCGCGAACGCCCTGCGCCGCTACCTGGAGGCGGTGGTCCGGGGCGAGCCGGTCGCCGAGGTGTGGCTGCGCCGCACCGCGTACCGGGCGCTGGCCGACGCCCGGCGGCAGGTCGACCTGGGTCTGGCCGAGCCCCCGCCCGCCGGGCGCCTGGCCGAGCGGTGGGTGCCGGCCACCGCCGCGCTGGAGCGGCTCTCGGGGGCGGTCGCCGCGTACGCCGCGCAGTTGCGCTACGGCGGGCAGCAACCGGAACCGGAGGTGATCGGGCGGGTGCTGCGCTCGCTGGAGCGCCTCACCCGCGCGGCCCGCGCCCACCGTCCGCCGACCGGCCGGATCGCCCGGCCGACCGGCCCGCACGACCCGGGGCGCAGCGCGCTGGCCCGGGCCGCGGACGAGCTCGACCTGCTGCTGGACGGGTAGTCCTCGGCGCGGGGCTCAGACCTGGTCGGCCAGCTCCAGCCAGGACATCTCCAGCTCCTCCTTGTCCTCGCGGACCTTGCGCAGCTGCGCGTCCAGCTCGGCGACCTTGGAGAAGTCGGCGGCGTGCTCGGCCAGTTGGGCGTGCAGCTTGGACTCCTGCTCGTCCAGCTTGGCGATCTGCCGCTCCAGCTTCTGCATCTCCTTCTTGGCCGCCCGCAGGTCGCCGCCGGACAGCCCGGAGGGCTCGGCGGCGGCCGGGACCTGCGCGGCGGCGGTGGCGGCCGCGGCCTCCGCCATCGCGGTGCGGCGCTCCAGGTACTCGTCGACGCCGCCCGGCAGCATCCGCATCCGGCGGTCGCCGAGCAGCGCGTACGCGGTGTCGGTGGTGCGCTCGATGAAGAACCGGTCGTGGCTGATCACGACCATCGAGCCGGGCCAGCCGTCGAGCACGTCCTCCAGCTGGTTGAGGGTCTCGATGTCGAGGTCGTTGGTGGGCTCGTCGAGGAAGAGCACGTTGGGCTCGTCCATCAGCAGCCGCAGCAGCTGCAGGCGGCGGCGCTCGCCGCCGGAGAGGTCGCCGACCGGCGTCCACTGCTTGTCCTTGCCGAAGCCGAACTGCTCGCACAGCTGCCCGGCGCTCATCTCCCGGCCCTTGCCGAGGTCGACCCGGCCGCGGACCTGCTCGACGGCCTGCAGCACGCGGGTGGCCGGGTCCAGCTCGGCGACCTCCTGGGAGAGGTAGGCGAGCCGGACGGTCTTGCCGACCTTGATCACGCCGCCGGCCGGCTGCACGTCGCCCTCGGTGGCGTACGCGGCCTGCATGGCGCGCAGCAGCGAGGTCTTGCCGGCGCCGTTGACGCCGAGCAGGCCGATCCGGTCGCCGGGGCCGAGCTGCCAGGTGAGGCGCTCCAGCAGGAGCTTGTCGCCGGCCTTGACGGTCACGTCCTCCAGGTCGAAGACGGTGCGGCCGAGGCGGGCGTTGGCGAACTTCATCAGCTCGGACTTGTCGCGCGGCTCCGGCACGTCCGCGATCAGGGCGTTGGCGGCCTCGATCCGGTAGCGCGGCTTGGAGGTGCGGGCGGGGGCGCCGCGGCGCAGCCAGGCCAGCTCCTTGCGGGCCAGGTTCTGCCGCTTCTGCTCCTCGGTGGCCTCGATCCGGGAGCGTTCGGCGCGGGCGAACACGTAGTCCGAGTAGCCGCCCTCGTACTCGCGGACCTCGCCGCGCTGGACGTCCCACATCCGGGTGCAGACCTGGTCCAGGAACCAGCGGTCGTGGGTGACGCAGACCAGCGCGGAGCGGCGGTTCTGCAGGTGCTTGGCCAGCCAGGCGATGCCCTCGACGTCGAGGTGGTTGGTGGGCTCGTCCAGCACGATCAGGTCGGGCTCGCCGAGCAGCAGCTTGGCGAGCGCGATGCGGCGGCGCTCGCCGCCGGAGAGCGGGCCGATCACGGTGTCCAGGCCGTCGGCGAACCCGGGCAGGTCGAGGCCGCCGAACAGGCCCTGGACGATGTCGCGGATCCGGGCGTCGCCGAGCCACTCGTGGTCGGCCCGGCCGGCGATCACCTCGTGCCGGATGGTGGCCTTCGGGTCCAGCGAGTCGTGCTGCGTCAGCACCGCCAGCTGGAGCCCGCCGGAGTGGGTGATCCGGCCGGTGTCCGGCTCCTCGAGCTTGGCCAGCATCCGGATCAGCGTCGTCTTGCCGTCGCCGTTGCGTCCCACCACGCCGATCCGGTCGCCCTCGCTGACGCCGAGGCTCACCCCGTCCAGCAGGGCCCTGGTGCCGTACACCTTGGTGACGGACTCGATGGTGGCGAGGTTGACGGCCACGAAGCTGCACTCCTGAGGAAGGGGCTGGAACGAGCCTCCAGCCTAGTGCCGCGCCCGGCCGTGCTCGCCGTCCTACCGGGCGGCGTCCAGCAGGGCCCGCTGCTCCGCGGTGAGTTCCAGGTCGAGCGCGGCCAGGCTCTCGTCCAGCTGGGCCACCGAGGAGGCGCCGACCAGCGGGATCACCGGGAGTTCGCCGCCGAGCAGCCAGGCCAGCACGACCTGGTTGCGGGTGGCGCCGGTCTGCTTCGCCACGGTGTCGAGGGCGGCGAGCCGGGCGGGGGTGCCGGCGTGGTCGAAGGACGGGCCGAGCGGCTTGTCCTCCCGGACGTAGCCGCCGCCGAGCAGCGGGGAGTAGGCGACCAGGGTGAGCTCGGGGCTCTCCTTCAGGTAGGTGACCAGGTCGCCCTGGACGGCGGCCTGGTCGCCGTCCGGGCAGGTCAGGCCGGGCAGGTCGGCGCGGCGGCGCAGGTAGGTGTGGCCGTACTGGAGCACCTCGTAGCCGGGCAGGCCGGCCTGCGCGGCGATGTTCCGGGCCCGCTCGACCCGCCAGGACCAGTGGTTGGAGACGCCGAGCAGGCCGACCGTCCCCTCCTGCACCAGCTCCCCGAAGGCGTGCACGGTCTCGGCGAGCGGCACCGCCCGGTCCTCGATGTGCGCGTACAGCAGGTCGAGCTTCTCGACGCCCAGGCGCTTGCGGCTGGCCTCCGAGGAGGCCCGGACCACCTCGGCGGACAGGCCCTCGCCGTTCTCGACGAACCCGGTGCCGGGGGCCTTCGGGCGGGCGCCGAGCTTGGTGGCGATCACCACCTCGTCGGTGATGCCGCGGCTGGCCCGCCACCGGCCGAGCACCTCCTCGCTGGCGCCGCCCTGGCTGTCGTCCTGCCAGTACGCGTAGTTGTTGGAGGTGTCGATGAAAGTGCCGCCCGCCTCGACGTAGCGGTCCAGCACGGCGAAGGAGGTCGCCTCGTCGGTGAGCGTGCCGAACAGCATCGCCCCCAGGCTCAGCACGCTGACCTCGCGGCGGGTGCGCGGGTCGGTTCCGATGGTGCGCTTGCGCATCCGGGTGTCCCCTCGTGTCCGCGGCCCGCCCGGTGCGGGCCGCGGGAACGAGTCTGGAACCCGGAGCGCGCTCCAGGTCAAGCAGAGGTCTCGACCACTGGCGGAGAGGCGTGCGCGGTGGCGCACCACCGCGCACGGGTGGCGGGCGCCCGTCGTCTCCCTTCCCGTCACTGCCGCGCGGTACCGTGCGAGTACCACGACGGTGAGCCGGAGGTTGTGATGACGGCGGTGGAGAACCGGCCGCAGATGCTGCCCGAGGAGTTCGAGCGCATCGCCCTGGCGGCCGAGCGCGAGGGCGTCCGGATGGAATTCATCCACGGGCGGATCGGGGTCAAGGCGGTACCCGACGGCGACCACGACGAGATCATCCGCTGGGTGATGAAGCAGTGCATGCAGCAGCGCCCCGACCTGTGGCTGTACCTCGAACGCGGACTGCGAGTGGAGACCTACCGCAAGGGCAACGCCAGGCCGGACGCCACGCTCGCCCCGGACGGCGGCTTCGCCGGCCAGGGCGAGTGGGCCGACCCCGACCAGGTCGTCATGGTCCTCGAGGTGACCTCGTACGACCGCGACACCGACCGCCGCGACCGGGACGAGAAGCCCCGGGCCTACGCCGAGACCGGCATCCCGGTCTACCTGCTGGTCGACCGGGACAGCTGCAAGGTGCTGGTGCACAGCGAGCCCGAGGACGGGCAGTACGTGAACCTGGTGCGGCGGCCCTTCGGCAAGCCCGCCGTACTGCCCGATCCGGTCGGGATCACCCTGGACACCGAGGCGTTCAAGGCATGGGTGCGCTGACCACCTGGGCGCCCGGCACCGGGCCGTGGGTGGCGTGGGCGGTGCGGCAGGTGCCGGAGGCGCGCAGGGCGGCGGCGATGTGGGCGGCGGCGTCGGCGTCCTTGGCGAGGAAGGCGCAGGTCGGGCCGGAGCCGGAGACCAGGGCGGCCAGGGCGCCCGCCTCGGTGCCGGCGTGCAGGGTGTCGGCGAGCGAGGGGCGCAGCGAGACGGCGGCGGCCTGGAGGTCGTTGGCGAGGGCGGCGGCCAGCGCGACCGGGTCGCCGTCGGCGAGGGCGGCGAGCAGGGCCGGGTCGGCGTCGGGGGTGGGGACGTCGGCGAGCGAGGAGCCGAGGCCGGACTCCTCGCGCAGGCGGTCGCACTCGCGGAAGACGGCGGGGGTGGACAGGCCGCCGTCGGCGACCGCGAACACCCAGTGGAACGTCCCGGCGACCGGCAGCGGCTCCAGCAGCTCGCCCCGGCCGCGGCCCAGCGCGACGCCGCCGAGCAGCGCGAACGGGACGTCGGAGCCGAGTTCGGCGGCCAGCTCCAGCAGGACGGGCAGCGGGGTGTCCAGGCCCCACAGCGCGTCGCAGGCGAGCAGCGCGGCGGCGCCGTCCGCGCTGCCGCCGGCCATGCCGCCGGCGACCGGGATGGCCTTGTCGATGTGCAGGTGGACGCCGGGTTCGGCGAGGCCGTGGTGGGCGGCGAGCAGCCGGGCGGCGCGGGCGGCCAGGTTGCCGTCGTCGAGCGGGACGGCGGCGGCGTCGGGGCCGTCGCAGCTGAGCGTGACGCCCGTGCCGGGGGTGGCGGTGACCTGGTCGCCGAGGGCGACGGCGAAGAACACGTTCGCCAGGTCGTGGTAGCCGTCGGGGCGGACCCCGCCGACGCCGAGCTGGACGTTGACCTTGGCGGGGACCCGGACCGTGACCATGCTCAGTGCTCCTCCGCGGCCGCTGCGGCCTTCGGCTTGTGCTCGGCGATCGCGGCGAACTGCTCGACGGTGAGCATCTCGCCGCGCAGCGTGTGGTCGATCCCGGCGCCGCGCAGCGCCTCCTCGGCGGCGGCGGGCGAGCCCGCCCAGCCCGCCAGCGCGGCCCGCAGCGTCTTGCGGCGCTGCGCGAAGGCGGCGTCCACGACGGCGAACACCTCGCGGCGGGTGGCGGTGGTGGACGGCGGGTCGCGGCGGACCAGCGAGACCAGGCCGGAGTCGACGTTCGGCGCGGGCCAGAACACGTTCCGCCCGATCGCCCCGGCGCGCTTCACGTCCGCGTACCAGTTGGCCTTGACGGAGGGCACCCCGTACACCTTGTTGCCGGGCTTGGCGGCGAGCCGGTCGGCGACCTCGCTCTGCACCATCACCAGGGTGCGCTCGATGCTGGGGAAGGTCTCCAGCATGTGCAGCAGCACCGGGACGGCCACGTTGTACGGCAGGTTGGCGACCAGCGCGGTCGGCGCCGGGCCGGGCAGTTCGGTGACGTCCATCGCGTCGCTGATCACCAGGTCGAAGTTCCCCGCCTTCGCGGGCATCCGCCCCCGGACGGTGTCCGGCAGGTGCCGCGCCAGCAGCGGGTCGATCTCCACCGCCGTGACGTGCCGCGCCACCTCCAGCAGCGCCAGCGTCAGCGACCCGAGCCCCGGCCCGACCTCGACCACCGCGTCCTGCTCCGTCACCTCCGCCGCCCGGACGATCCGCCGCACGGTGTTCCCGTCGATGACGAAGTTCTGCCCGCGCTGCTTGGTCGGCTTCACGCCGAACGCCGCGGCCAGCGCGCGGATGTCGGCGGCGCCCAGCAGGTGGCCGTCGGAGGTGGGTTCGGTGGTGCTCACCCGGCAAGGATAAGGGTCAGCGCTTGACGAGCCGCTTCAGATCGATCTCGACGGGGAACGGCAGCTCGGTGCGGAGCGCCCCCTCGTGCACGGCGACCGGGAAGTAGACGCCCTTCTCCGGGTCGAGCCGGAACTCGTGCACGACGGGGACGTCGTCCTCGCCGCGCTCTACGCGCCAGTAGGACTGGACGCCCTTCTCCGCGTACAGGCCGGGCTTGGTGAAGCGGTCGGCCACCTTCGAACCGGGAGAGACCACCTCGACGGCCAGGACCACCGACTCCACCGGGGTGCAAGCCAGCTCGGAGACCTCCAGGCCGGTTTCGTCGAACACCATGACGTCGGGGAGCACGACGTTGTGCTCGTCGAGCATGACGGCCCGCTCCACGTTCGCGTCGTAGGGCTCGTCGCTCGCCGCGAGCAGTTGCACGAGCAGGCGGTCACGCACCCGGTCGTGCCACCACAGCGTCTGTCCCTTGACCACGATCGCTCCGTCCACCAGTTCCCACTTGAACGGCAGATCGAGCTCATTGACCTGGTCAAACGTCCAGCCGCTGGCCGGCGGGTACACCCAGTCGATCGGTTCGGCGGTCATCTCAGCCTCCTCGCTCCTCCATGCTAACGAGCGCGCCCGTCACCGGGATGCGCTCAGTAGCCGAAGGCCCGGGCCGTGTTCGCCGCGATCGCCGTGGCCAACTCGTCCTCGCCGAGCGCCAGGTGGTCGGCCATCGCGCGCAGGGTGACCGGGATCAGGTACGGGGCGTTGGGGCGGCCGCGGTAGGGGTGGGGGGTGAGGAAGGGGGCGTCGGTCTCGACCAGGACGCGGTCGAGGGGGGTGGCGGTGAGGGCCTCGCGCAGGGCGTGGTTGGCCCTGTAGGTGACGGGGCCGGCGAAGGAGAGGTACCAGCCGTGCTCGGCGCAGGTGCGGGCCATCGCGGCGTCGCCGGAGTAGCAGTGGAAGACGGTGCGCTCGGGGGCGCCCTCCGCCAGCAGCAGGTCGATGACGTCCTGGTGGGCGTCGCGGTCGTGGATGACCAGGGCCTTGCCGTGCCGCTTGGCGATCTCGATGTGCCGGCGGAAGGACTCCTTCTGCAGGTCGACGCCCTCGGGGCCGGTGCGGAAGTAGTCGAGTCCGGTCTCGCCGACGGCGAGGACGTGCGGGAGGGCGGCGAGCCGGTCGATCTCGGCGAGGGCCGCGTCCAGCGCCTCCTGCCCGCCCGCCTTGCGCTGCTGCCTGGACCAGCCGTCGGGGTCGCCGAGGAAGATCCGCGGCGCCTCGTTGGGGTGCAGGGCGACGGCGGCGTGCACCTGCTCGTACTGCTCGGCGAGGTCGGCGGCCCACTGCGAGCCGGGCACGTCGCAGCCGACCTGGACGACGGTGGTGACGCCGACCGAGGCGGCTCGGGCCAGGCCCTCGGCGGGGGTGCCGGACTGCATGTCGAGGTGGGTGTGCGAGTCGGCGACCGCCACCGCGAGCGGCTCGGGCAGCGGCGGCGGGGTGCGGTCCTGCTCCTTCCTGCCCTTGCTCGCGCCCATCAGGAGGCGGTCTTCTCTTCGAGCCGGGGGAAGAGGATCTCGCCCTTGGTGACGGTGGCCCCGGCGGGCAGCCGGCCCCAGTCGGCGACGGTGGCGATCCGCTGCTCGGCGAGCGCCCCGAGGGCGGCCTCGGCGCCGAGCGAGTCCCACAGCTTGGCGGCGGAGTCCGGCATCAGCGGGTTGAGCAGGACGGCGGTGGCCCGCAGCGCCTCGGCGGCGGTGTACAGGACGGTGGCGAGCCGGTCCTGTCCGTCGGGGTCCTTGGCGACCTTCCAGGGCTCCTGCTCGGTGAGGTAGCCGTTGACCAGCTTGACGAACTCGAAGACGGCCGCGATGCCGCCGGCGAAGTCGAGCTCCTCGCCGATCTTCCGGTCGGCCTCGGCGGCGGCCTTGACCAGCGCGTCGGCGACGGCCTGTTCGGCGGGGCCGTGGTCGGTCGCGGCGGGCAGCGCGCCGTCGAAGTACTTGCCGACCATGGCGGCGACCCGGGAGGCCAGGTTGCCGAAGTCGTTGGCGAGTTCGGAGGTGTAGCGGGCGGTGAAGTCCTCCCAGGAGAACGACCCGTCGGTGCCGAACGGGATGGCCCGCAGGAAGTAGTAGCGGTACGCGTCGACGCCGAAGTGCGAGGTCAGGTCGGTGGGCGCGATGCCGGTGAGGTTGGACTTGCTCATCTTCTCGCCGCCGACCATCAGCCAGCCGTTGGCGACGACCCGGCGCGGCAGCGGCAGCCCGGCGGCCATCAGCATCGCGGGCCAGATGACGGCGTGGAAGCGCAGGATGTCCTTGCCGACCAGGTGCACGGAGGCGGGCCAGAGCCGGGCGAAGCGCTCGGGGTCGCTGCCGTAGCCGGCCGCGGTGATGTAGTTCTGCAGGGCGTCGACCCACACGTACAGGACGTGCTTGTCGTCCCAGGGCAGCGGGACGCCCCAGTCGAAGGTGGAGCGGGAGATCGACAGGTCCTTGAGGTCCTGCTCGACGAAGCGCAGCACCTCGTTGCGGGCGGAGGCGGGCTGGATGAAGTCCGGGTTGGCGGCGTAGAACTCCAGCAGCTTCGGGCCGTACGCGGAGAGCCGGAAGAAGTAGTTCTCCTCCTCCAGCCACTCGACCGGGCGCTTGTGGACGGGGCAGAGCTTCTCCTCGTCCGTCGCGCCGGGCAGCAGCTCGCCGGGGAGCTTGTACTCCTCGCAGCCGACGCAGTACGGGCCGGTGTAGCTGCCCTGGTAGATCTCGCCCTTGTCGTACAGGTCCTGGACGAACTCCTGGACGCGGTCGGTGTGCCGGGCCTGGGTGGTGCGGATGAAGTCGTCGTTGGCGATCCGCAGGTGCTCCCAGAGCGGCTTCCACTCCTCCTCGACCAGCTTGTCGCACCACTGCTGCGGGGTGACGCCGTTGGCCTCGGCGGTGCGCAGGATCTTCTGGCCGTGCTCGTCGGTGCCGGTGAGGTACCAGACGTCCTCGCCGCGCTGGCGGTGCCAGCGGGTCAGCACGTCACCCGCGACGGTGGTGTACGCGTGGCCCAGGTGGGGCCGGTCGTTCACGTAGTAGATCGGGGTGGTGACGTAGTACGCGTCAGTGCTGGTGTGGTCTTCCAAGGCCGCCATACCCCGGAATCCTAGTGCCCGGCCGCCCCCGTCCGG
>NZ_JBHUWH010000263.1:0-10782 GCF_042670125.1 Kitasatospora sp. NPDC057198
ACTGGGTGGGGTGTTCGCTATGCGTGCGGCGGTTACGGGCGGCCGCGCCCCGACCCGCAGGGTGCGCGGGCCGCTGCCGCGGGCGGTGCTGCGCGCGCTGCCGCTCGGGGAGGTGCGGCGGAGCTCGGTCGGGCTCCGCCACCGCGAGCCGGTGGTGACCGACGCCTTCACCCGGCGCGTCCTCCGGGCCGGGGACATCCGGCCCGTCGTGTACGCCCACGGCGTCCGCCAGCGCGAACGCCTGGAGATCGTCCTCGCCGGCGACCGCCGGCCCGGAGCCGTTCCCGGGCTGGTAGCCTGACAGGCGGTCAACGAGCCCGCTCTGCGAAAAAAGACGCTCATGCCGCACAGGCGGCCCCGTGATCTGCGCCGCGCCGCCGGCCACCGGCCCCACTGGAGGGCCGTGCCTCACGTTCCCGGCCTCCCGGCGGTCGTGCAGCAGGAGATCTCCCGGATCGAGATCCGGACCGCCGCGAACTGGGCGGCCTCCGGCCTGTGGCCCGGTGCCGTGGCGGAGGCCCTGTCCGGCTGGTCGAGCACCTCCCGGGATCCTGCCCGGCGCCACTTCCACCCGTGTGCTTGCTGCGGCCGCAGCAGCCGCGGACTCCTGGACGAGGTGCTCGGGCTGCTCTCCGCTCCGGCCGCCCGCGCCCTCGAACGTCTGATCGAGCCGCTGGACGAGGACTTCCGGGATCGGACCCTGCCGGACCCCTTGGCACCGGAGGACGTTCCCTGGTGGGCGCGCCGGGTGTGACGGGCCCACGCGCACGGGGCGCCGGCGCAGCGCGTGCTCGTGCGGCGGCACGGGCCTCAGCAGTCGAGGTTCCAGTGGCAGGGTGCGACGTCCTGCACGCCGGGCAGGGCGGCGAGTCGGGCGCGCAGGGCCTCGGTCTCGGCGGGGGTGGCGGAGCGGTAGTAGACGGTGAGCACCCGGCCGGGCCGTCCGGGCCGTTCGCCGAGGACGACGATCGTGACGCCGTGGCCGAGGCCCGAACCGTCGTAGCGCAGGACGGGGAGCTCCGGGTCGGTGCGCAGCAGCGGGCTGTCCTCCCGGACGGTGGCGACGAACGCGTCGGGCCGCGGGAAGGACTTGCCGCCCCACCACTCGCCGACCAGGAACCAGCCCGTGAGGCCGCAGGTCACGGCCATCACCAGGACGCCGAACAGCAGCGGGGCGCGCCGGGGCCGGCCGGAGCCGCGCCGGGGGCGGGCCTGGCGGCCGGCGGCGACGAGGACGAGGGCGGCGGGGGTCAGCGTGAACGCCCCGAGCATGGCGCACCACAGCGAGAGCGCGAACACGAACCAGCCGACGGCCTGGGCGAGCGTCCGGAAGGACTCCGCGTCCCGGACGAACAGCGGCAGGGCCAGCACCAGGGCAAGGGCCAGCAGCAGGAATCCGATGCCACCCGCCGTGCCGAGGGTGAGGACCCCCAGGCCCACCGCGGGTGCGGTGCCCAGCGCGGCCAGGCCGGCCAGCACCCGCGCCGCCCTGGGTACCGGTCGTTCTCCCCCGGCGTCCGACACTCCGCCCACCCCCAAGTTGAACACGTTCAAATGCGCTGGGAGGAACGTACCAGAACCACTCCGGGCCGTCC
Source organism: Kitasatospora sp. NPDC057198 (assembly GCF_042670125.1). Lineage (NCBI taxonomy): Bacteria > Bacillati > Actinomycetota > Actinomycetes > Kitasatosporales > Streptomycetaceae > Kitasatospora > Kitasatospora sp. NPDC057198. The sequence goes on from NZ_JBHUWH010000263.1 coordinate 1,596, forward strand.
CCTCCCCCGCGAACTCCGCTCGGCCCCAATCGGATCCCGCCTCCCCCGACGGACCGGACTCCGACCACAGCACCCCTGGCCGGGCCGGGCGGTCGAGCTTCGTGGGGACAGACCCGTCCCGTCCGCCCCTCGGGCCGCCCTTTAGCTTCCGACCGGTCGGTTGCTATATTCCGGGCCGTTGCCCCGGCACCGGCCGGGGCCGCTGCGGAAGGGGAACACCATGCCCGGAGTCCGGATCGCCGCTCTCGGCCACCACCAGCCCGGCCGGGTGCTGACCAACGACGAGTTGGCGACGATGGTGGACACCAACGACGAGTGGATCCGGCGGCGCACCGGGATCGTCACCCGGCGGATCGCCGGGCCGGACGAGTCGGTGACCGACCTGGCGGCGGGGGCGGCCGCGAAGGCGCTGGCGGCCTCCGGGCTGGACCCGGCGGACATCGGGCAGGTCACGGTGGCCACCTGCAGCGCGGTGGACCGCTGCCCGTCGATCGCCGCGCAGGTCGCGGGGCGGCTGGGCATCCCGTCCGCCGTGGCGTTCGACCTGAACAACGGGTGCGCGGGCTTCTGCACCTCGCTGTCGGTGGCGAGCCACTCGCTGCTGGCGGGCGGGGCGAAGCACGCGCTGGTGATCGGCGCGGAGAAGATGTCGGACCTGGTCGACTGGACCGACCGGCGCAGCTGCATCCTGCTGGGCGACGGCGCGGGCGCGGCGGTGCTGTCGGCGACGGACGGGGACGGCAGCGGGATCGGCCCGGTGGTCTGGGGTTCGGACCCGTCGCGCTCCAGCGCGGTGCGGCTGCTGGACGAGTGGCACCCGCAGTTCGAGCAGGACGGCCAGGCGGTGTTCCGCTGGGCCACCACCGAGCTGCCCGCGCTGGCCGAACAGGCGTGCCGGGCGGCCGGGTTGAGCCCGGCGGAGCTGGACGGGGTGGTGACCCACCAGGCGAACCTGCGGATCATCGAGTCGCTGGTGCAGAAGCTGGGCCTGTCCGAGGACGCGGTGATAGCCCGGGACGTGGTGGACTCCGGCAACACCTCGGCGGCGTCCGTCCCGCTGGCGCTGGCGAAGCTGGTGGAGCGCGGCGAGCTGCGCTCCGGCGCCCGGGTGCTGCTGTTCGCGTTCGGCGGCGGCCTGTCCTGGGCCGGTCAGGTGGTCACCTGTCCGTGAGGCCGGCCCAGGGCCGCCGGGGGTGTCAGCAGTCGCGGTGGCAGACCACGGTGATCGCGATGCTCTCCGGCGGCGGCGGGGAGTCGAGGTAGGGGGCGATCCAGCCGGCGGCGCCGTTGAGGATGCCGTCCTCGAAGACGCCGGTCATGTGCCAGCGCTGGTCGGGGGCGAGCGGGCTGCCGTCCCCGTTGGTGATCCTGGCGTCGCTGGCCGTCCACCCGTGCGGGCAGCGCGCCTCGACGCCACTCGGGGAGCCGACGGCGGTGACCGTCTCGGTGTCGATGTCGGTGGCGGCCGCCGGGGCCGCCGCCACCGCCGCCAGTGCTGCTGCCGCCAGTGCGGCGCCCGCCAGTCGTCTGCGCATGGGAGTCCTTCCGTGGGTCGCGCCCCCGTCCGTACGGGGACGATCGATCCGCATCATCTCCGTCACGCAGCGTGATATCACGGCTGCCCGGGGCGACCACTCGTTCGGCCGGAGCGCGGGAGCGAAGCACGGTGCGTACCCGGGCTTTGCCCGCGGTGATCGAGTGCGGGCAAGATAGCGGGGTGACCCTCCTGGACCTGATGCCGAAGCCCGCCACGCCCGACTCGCTGTTCGAGACCTTCGCCGAGTGGGCGTCGGAGCGCGGCATCACCCTCTACCCCGCCCAGGAGGAGGCGCTGATCGAGCTGGTCTCCGGGAACAACGTGATCCTGGCGACGCCGACCGGCTCCGGCAAGTCCCTGGTCGCGGCGGGCGCGCACTTCGCCGCGCTGGCCGAGGGCAAGCGGACGTTCTACACCGCGCCGATCAAGGCGCTGGTGTCGGAGAAGTTCTTCGACCTGTGCAAGATCTTCGGCACCGAGCAGGTCGGCATGATGACCGGCGACGCCTCGGTGAACCCGACCGCGCCGATCATCTGCTGCACCGCCGAGGTGCTGGCCCAGATCGCCCTGCACGACGGCCCGCGCGCCGACATCGGCCAGGTCGTGATGGACGAGTTCCACTTCTACGCCGAGCCGGACCGCGGCTGGGCCTGGCAGATCCCGATCCTGGAGCTGCCGCAGGTGCAGTTCCTGCTGATGTCGGCCACCCTCGGCGACGTGCGCCGCTTCGAGGAGGACCTGACCCGGCGCACCGGCCGCCCGACCACCGCCGTCCGCTCGGCGACCCGCCCGGTGCCGCTGTTCTACGAGTACCGGCGCACCAACCTGCACGACACGCTGGAGGAGCTGCTGAACACCGGCCAGGCGCCGGTGTACGTCGTGCACTTCACCCAGAAGGAGGCGGTGGAGCGGGCGCAGTCGCTGATGAGCATCAACATGTGCTCGAAGCAGGAGAAGGAGGCGATCGCCTCCCTGATCGGCAACTTCCGCTTCACCACCAAGTTCGGCCGCAACCTGTCCCGGTACGTGCGGCACGGCATCGGCGTGCACCACGCGGGCATGCTGCCCAAGTACCGCCGCCTGGTGGAGCGCCTGGCGCAGGCCGGCCTGCTGAAGGTGATCTGCGGCACCGACACCCTCGGCGTGGGCGTCAACGTGCCGATCCGCACGGTGCTGTTCACCGCGCTGTCCAAGTACGACGGGCAGCGGGTGCGGATCCTGCGGGCCCGTGAGTTCCACCAGATCGCCGGCCGGGCGGGCCGGGCCGGGTTCGACACCGTCGGCCAGGTGGTGGCGCAGGCCCCCGAGCACGTGGTGGAGAACGACCGGGCGCTGGCCAAGGCCGGCGACGACCCGAAGAAGCGCAAGAAGGTGGTCCGCAAGAAGGCCCCCGACGGCTTCGTGTCCTGGACGGAGGAGACCTTCGAGCGGCTGATCGGGGCCGACCCGGAGCCGCTGGTCTCCCGGTTCAAGGTCAGCCACGCGATGCTGCTCTCGGTGATCGGCCGGCCGGGCAACGCCTTCGACGCGATGCGCAAGCTGCTCACCGACAACCACGAGGACCGCGCCTCCCAGCGCCGCCACATCCGCACCGCGATCGCCATCTACCGCTCGCTGCTGGAGGGCGGCGTGGTCGAGCAGTTCGACGAGCCGGACGCCGAGGGCCGCATCGCCCGCCTGACCCTCGACCTCCAGGAGAACTTCGCGCTCAACCAGCCGCTGTCCACCTTCGCGCTGGCCGCCTTCGACCTGCTCGACCCGGAGTCGCCCTCGTACGCGCTGGACGTGGTCTCGGTGGTGGAGGCGACGCTCGACGACCCGCGGCAGATCCTCGCCTCGCAGGAGAACAAGGCGCGCGGCGAGGCCGTCGCGGAGATGAAGCGCGACGGCGTCGAGTACGAGGAGCGGATGAACCGGCTCCAGGAGATCAGCTACCCGAAGCCGCTGGAGGAGCAGCTCGGCCACGCCTACGAGGTGTACCGCCGGGCGCACCCGTGGATCGGCGACCACCCGCTGCGGCCCAAGTCCGTGGTGCGCGACCTGTACGAGCGCGCGATGACCTTCACCGACTACGTGGGCTTCTACGAGCTGGCCCGCACCGAGGGCATCGTGCTGCGCTACCTGGCGGGCGCGTTCAAGGCGCTGGAGCAGACCGTCCCGGACGACATCAAGACCGACGACCTGAAGGACGTCATCGCCTGGCTGGGCGAGCTGGTCCGGCAGGTCGACTCCTCGCTGCTGGACGAGTGGGAGGCGCTGGCCAACCCGACCGAGCCGGAGGCCGGCGAAGTCCGCCTGGACGACAAGCCCGCGCCCGTCACGGCCAACGCCCGGGCCTTCCGGGTGCTGGTCCGCAACGAGCTGTTCCGCCGGGTCGAGCTGTGCGCGCTGGAGCACTACGACGCGCTGGCCGAACTCGACGGCGAGGACGGCTGGGACGCCGACCGCTGGGCCGACGCGATGGACGGGTACTGGGAGGAGTACGACGACCTGTCCACCGGCCCGAACGCGCGCGGCCCGAAGATGCTGCTGATCGAGGAGGTCGAGGACGAGGGCCTGTGGCGGGTGCGGCAGATCTTCGACGACCCGAACGGCGACCACGACTGGGGCATCTCCGCCGAGGTCGACCTGTACGGCTCGGACGAGGAGGGGCGCGCCGTCGTCAAGATCACCTCGGTGGGCGCGCACTGACGACGGGCGCTCAGGCCCCCGGCCGCTGCCGCGCGTAGTGCGCGAGGTAGGCCAGCAGCCGGGGGTCGGTGAGTCCGCCGTCGCGCACCCGGCCCGCGCAGATCCGGCCCTCCAGCCAGTAGCGGTGGACGAACTCCTCGAACGAGCGGGCGCACCAGTGGATCGCAGCCGGGTCCGCCAGGTCCTCCGCCGGTTCCTCGTCGTCCTCGAGCGGCCCGAGTTCGTACTCGTAGTCGAGCCAGGAGTGGACCACGAACGCCTCGCCGCCCGGCCGCAGGTACAGGTACCAGAACACGCAGTCCTGCTGGTCGCGGAAGAAGCGGACCAGGTGGGCACCGGGCTCGACCGGACTGGGCAGCGGCGCCGAGAGGTCCTGCCAGCAGCCGGTCGGCGAGACGTCGTCGAGGGTCCCGGACAGCCGGGCGTCGCGGTGGTAGGTCAGGAAGTCCGCCGGCAGCGCCAGCCCGAGCGCGGCCACCGCCCGTTCCAGGTCGGCGAGTTCGGCCGCCCGCCCGGACGGCTCGCCGCTCGGGCCGCCCAGCCAGTCGAACGCCCCGGTGAACAGCGCGGCGTCGAGCGGGGGCACGCTGTCGTACGGGTAGCGCTCGTAGGTGGCAGCGCAGTCGCGGTACGGGTCCAGGCCGGTGTTGCACCAGCTGGCTTCGAAGTGGACGGTCATCGGGGCCTCGGCGCTCGGTGGGGGGTGGGCGCCCCACAGGCTAACTGTGTCGGGGGCCTAGGATGGCGCGATGGAGGAACTGGTGCGCGTACCGCCGGAGGTCCGGGAGCGGTTCGCCGTCCGGTTCGGGGCCCAGGTGGCCGAATGGTGCGACGAACTGCCCGCCCTGGTGGGCGGGTTGGCCGGGCGGTGGGGCCTGGAGGTGGCCGCGGCGGGCGGCGGCGGGACGTCCCGGGTGTTCCGCTGCATGCGGGGCGGCGCGGTGGTGTGGCTGAAGCTGACGCCGGAGCCCGCGATCGCCCGCGAAGAGGCCGAGGCGCTGGGCCACTGGGCCGCCACGCCCTCGGTCGTCCCGCTGCTGGCAGCGGACCTGGCCGCCGGGGCGCTGCTGCTGGGGGACGTTCCGCCCGGTACGCCGGTGCGGCGGCTCGGCTGGGAGCTGCCCGAAGTCGCCGTCCTGCTGGCGCAGTTGCGGGTGCCCGTCGTACCGGGCGCGGGCTCGGTGCTGCGGCCGCTCGCCGACCGGGTCGGCTTCGTGTTCGACCTGGCCGAGCGCCGGGGCAGGCCGCTCCCGGCCGCGCAGCGGGCGGCGGCGCTGGAGCTGGCCGCCACCGGCCCGGTCGGGCTGGTCCACGGCGACCTGCACCCGTCCAACGTGCTGGCCGGCCCGGGCGGCCGCCTGGTGGCGATCGACCCGCGCCCGACCTGGGGCGACCCGGACTTCGACGCGGTCGACTGGGTGCTGGCGGACGACCCCGGCCCGGGTGTCGTGCGGGAGCGGGTCGCCGAGCTGGCCGCGCTCGTCCCCGGCCTCTCCCCCGACCGCCTGCACGCCTGGTGCCGGGCCCTGCGGGGCCTCTGACCCCGCGCCTGCGCCCCCGGGGCCGGCGGCCCCGCGCCCGGTGCGGCCGTTCGCCCGTCAGTCGCCGTTCGCGAGCCGGTCGGCGACGGCGCGGGCGCAGGCGGCGGGCGGGGTGCGGGCGGTGTCGACCTCGAGGTCGTGGTGGACGCCGCGGTGGACGCGTTCGGCCTGGTCGGCGGCCATGCCGGGGACGCGGTCGGCGCGGGCCCGCTCGCGGGCGGCGGCCGTGGCGGGGTCGCAGCGGACGGCGACCCAGAGCACGTCCAGCCCGTGCAGGGCTTCGCGCCAGCGCCGTTGGGAGGCGGGGCCGGAGAGGAACACGTCGTCGACGATGACGGGGGCGCCGGCCCGTGCGGTGGCGGCGACGCCGGCCATCCAGGCGGCCTCCAGGGTGCGGAAGGCGGCGCCGACCGAGACGCTGCCGTCGGCGCCGAAGTCGATGCCCTCGGCGGCCGGGGGCATCGCCTCGATCAGGCCGTCGATGCCGAAGAGCAGCCAGGGCTCGGGCAGGAGGGCCTGGAGCGCCCGCGCCAGGCTGGTCTTCCCGCTGCTGGAGCCGCCGTTGAGCACGATCACCCGGGTCGTCACCGCTCCACCGTAGCGGCGCAGCGGGTCAGCGCGGGGCGAGGCCGTCCAGGACGAGGTCGACCAGGGCGGTGACGAAGGCGGGGGTGACGGGTTCGCCGAGCAGCAGGTGGCGGGCGAGCAGCGGGCTCATCAGGGCTTCGACGGCGGTGCGGGGGTCGGCGTCGGGGCGGATCTCGCCGCGGGCGGCGGCCCGGCGCAGCAGTTGTTCGGCGCGGGTGAGGCGGTCGGCCCAGTAGGCGTCGCGTCCGCTGCGGGTCTCGGCGGTGGCGGGGGCGATGCTCAGGTGCAGCAGGGCGGGGCCCTCGGGGGTGTCGAGGAACGCGCCGAGGGCGGTGAGGAGTTGGCGCAGGTCCTCGCGGAGGCTGCCGGTGTCGGGCAGCGGCAGGGCCTGGTCGGTGTAGTCGGCGAGGGCCTCGCGCAGCAGGGCCTCGCGCGTTCCCCAGTTCCGGTAGACCGAGGTCTCGTGCACTCCGGCGGCGGCGGCGACCGCGGCGACGCTGGCGCCCTCCAGGCCGCCCTCGGCGAGCAGCCGGACGGTGGCGTCCAGCACGGCCCGGCGCATCGCGGCGCCGCGGCGGCGCAGCGGTGCGGCGGCCTTGGGCTTGGGCGTCTCGTCCTGGGGCTTCTCGTCCTGGGGCACACCGGGAGCCTAACGCAAGGCTCCTTGCGTTACACCGGGCCGCGACGTAGCCTCGTCAACGCAAGTCATCTTGCGATAGTCCGCGGTACGCCGGGCTGTCGCGAGCGGCAACGAGGCCGCCGGCGGCTCGCCGCCGGCCGGAGAGGAACGACCATGGCTACGATGCGCGCCGTCCGCCTGCACCTGCCCACCCGCACGCTGGGCGTCGAGGAGGTGGAGCGTCCGGTGCCCGGCCCCGGCCAGGTGCTGGTGAAGGTCGAGGCGGCGGGCGTCTGCCTGTCCGACGTCCACCTGGTCGAGGGCTCGCTCACCCCGCTGTACCTGCCCGGCGAGAGCGTCACCCTGGGGCACGAAGTCGCGGGCACCGTCGCCGAGTCGGGCGCCGAGTCGGGCCGCTGGCAGGTCGGCGACCGGGTGGTGCTGCAGGCCGGCGAGAAGCGCGACGGCACCACCTGGACGCGCGGCGTGGACTACGACGGCGGCTGGGCCGAGTACGCGCTGGCCCGGGTCGACACGCTGTTCGCGCTGCCCGACTCGATCCCCTTCGAGCAGGGTTCGATCATCCCGGACGCGGTCTCCACCCCGTGGGGCGCGGTGACCACCACCGGCGGCGTCCGCCCGGCCGAGCCAGTCGGCGTCTGGGGTGTCGGCGGCCTGGGCGCGCACGGCGTGCAGCTGCTGCGGGCGATCGGCGCCCACCCGATCATCGCGGTCGACCCGGCACCCGCCGCCCGCGAGCGCGCCCTCGCCTTCGGCGCGGACCTCGTCCTGGACTCCGCCGACCCCGAACTCGCCGCCAGGATCGGCGCGGCCACCGGCGGCGCGGGCCTGGCCGCCGCGTTCGACTTCGCCGGCGTGCCCGCCGTCCGCGAGCAGGCCCTGACGGTGCTCGGCGCGGGGGGCCGGCTGGTGCTGGTCGGCCTCACCGACCAGCCGCTGACGGTCGCCAACAGCATCCGCTTCTCGTACCTGCAGCAGCAGATCCTCGGCCACTACGGCTCCGCGGAGGAGGCCGTCCCGCAGCTGATCGCGCTCGCCGCGGGCGGCCGGCTGGACTTCTCCCGCTCCGTCAGCGAGGTCCTCCCGCTGGAGCGCGCCGCCGAGGCCGTCGAGCGCCTGCACACCAAGCAGGGCAACCCGATCCGGCTGATCCTCAAGCCCTGACGGCCCGCCAGGGGCAGTCGGTAGGGTACGGACCGTGTTCGAATACCACGGCTGGATCAACGTCCTGATGAGCGCCGCCGCCGACGATGACGCCGACGAGCCCGCCCGCACCCTGGAGGCCGTCGCGGAGATCGAGCGGCGGATCGCGGAGATCCGCAGCCCCTACCTGCTCGACGTGAGGTGGATGAACGCCGAGGCGGTCGTCCACCTCTCAGGCTGCCCCAACCACCGCGACCCGGAGATCCTGCGCTTCTTCGCGGAGGTCGGCGAGCGGGCCCCGGGGTCGTACGGCCTGCTGCACGTGCGCAGCGACGAGGACCCCGAGCGGCAGAACGAGGTCCGCGTCCTGCGGATGGTGCGCGGCGTGGTGACCGAGCACCTGGAGCCGCTGCTGTCGCCCTGCGTCCCCGTCCTGGAGGACCCGGACCCCCTGTCCTGCGGGGAATAGCCGCTCAGGCCGCCTCGACCGCTTCGGGGACGGGGGCCGGGGACGGGGACGGGGACGGGCGGTGCCAGGTGGCGATCCACAGGGCGGTCAGGGTGGCGGCGGCGCCCGCGGCGGCCATCGCGGGGCCGGTGCCGGTGCTGACGGCCAGGGTGCCGAACAGGGCCGGGCCGACGCCCTGGAGGGTCATGTTGCCGGAGCCGAGCAGGGTGAACGCCTGGCCCTGGGCGTCCGCCGGGAGCACGTCCAGGAAGCGGCGCTGCAGCCCCAGCGCGTAGGCGAAGCCGGTGCCGGCGGCCAGCAGGGCGGCGGCGCACAGCGGCAGCGGGGCGGGCAGCGCGAAGACCAGCAGCGGCAGGCCCATCAGCGCGGCCAGCGGGGCGACCAGCCGCTCCCTGGTCGCGGGGGCGGCGAAGCGGCCGACCAGCAGGTCCCCGGCGAGCATCCCGACCGGCAGGCAGGCCAGCAGGAAGCCGTACCCGCCCGCCGGGAAGCCCCGGGCCCCGGCGTACGCGACGACCAGTGACTCGGCGCCGGTCACCGCCGCGGACGGCAGCCACTGGGCCAGCAGCAGGCGCCGG
>NZ_JBHUWH010000264.1:0-10772 GCF_042670125.1 Kitasatospora sp. NPDC057198
TGAAGCGGACGGCGAACGGGTCGTCGCCGTCGTAGTCCAGGTCGACCGCGATGCGGAAGGACAGCTCGCTCGACACCACGAGGTGCATCGCCATCCGGGCTCGGACCGTGTTGTGCATGCGCCAGTACCTCTCGTTCTGCCCGCCCGCCGGCCAACGACCGTGCGGCGGACGGGGCGTGTCGGTTCGCGATGGCCGGACGGCACCCGGGGTGCGGACCCGGTTCCCGGAAGCATGCATGCGAACGGGCCCCGTCCGTGGCCCTTCCGCCTCCGCGTCCCCCGTTCGGCCCCCATCGTCCAAGATCGCCGACGGCACGGGCAAGGCGGGCCATTTCAAATGGTGAACGAACCAGCCCCGGCGTGCGGAAGCCCCCGGGCGCGGACGGGAGTTGAGGGGAGTTGACGGGAGACGGCGGGAGTTGACGGGACGGACATCCACCCCGAGCAGGTGCGACGGGCCCGCGCCGCGTACGCCGAACTGCTCGCCGCCGAGCCCGGACGGCTACGCTTCGTCCAGGGGGCGGCGGGGCAACTGCCCGGCGAGGCGGACGGGTTCGACGCGGTGATCAGCGTCCAGGCGGCCCAGTACTTCCCGCGGCTGGCCCCCTTCGCGGCCGAGGCGGCGCGGGTGCTGCGCCCCGGGGGCCGGGTGGCGATGGCCACCCGGTGCGGACACTCACCGACGCCTTCGCCGCCGCCGGGATGACGGAGGTCCGGGCCGTCTCGATCGGTCCGCACGTCTGGCGGGGCTGGGACGCCTGGGCCAGCAGGTTCTGGGCCCCGACACCCGGCCCCGCACCTTCCTGCGGGCCTACCGGGAGGGCTTCTGCGACTACTGCCTCGTGACGGCCGAAGCGCCGCGCTGACCCCTCCGGCCACCCTCCGACTCCCGTGCCGCTGCCGCGGCGGCCCGGCGGTCGCGCTCGCCCCAACGCTGGTCCTGCTCCTCGGCGTTGCCGCCGCAAGCCCCGACGTACGCCCGGGGCGCCTCCGGGCTGGGCAGCCGTCGGCGGGGTCGACCGGTCGTGGTTCCCCTCGCCTGACGGCTCGTCAGCTCGTCAGCTTGTCAGTGCTCCTTCCATCGGGGTCGGTCACGACGGAGCGTCGGCTCGGACGCGCAGCTCGGACCGGGCCAGGGCGGACACCGACAGCAGCAGCACCGCAGTGCCCAGCAGCGCCGCCGGGGTCAGCGGCTCGTCCAGGACGGCCGCCGCGAACACGGTGGCGCTGAGCGGTTCGATCAGCGCCACCACCGAGGCCGTCGCGGCGCGGACCACCGCCGCGCCCGCGAAGTACAGCGCGTAGGCGAGGGCGGTCGGCACGGTGGCCAGGTAGCCGAGCAGCAGCAGCGTCGAGGGCAGCGCACCGGTGGACGGCAGCACGCCCTCGGTCAGGGCGAACGGGCACAGGCACACCGCGCACACCCCGAACGACCACAGGGTGGTGGCCGCCGGGTCGTCGGCGGCACCGGTGCGCGCGGCCCGGTGCCGGGTCGCCACGGTGATCGCCGCGTAGCCCGCCGCCGAGGCCAACGCCCAGGCCAGGCCCGCCGGTTCGGACCCGCCGCCGGAGTCCGCCGCGCCGCCACCGAGCACCAGCACGCCCAGGCCGAGGACCGCCCCGGCCACCGCGGCCAGCCCGGCCCGGCCGAGCCGCTCGGCCATCAGCAGCCGCCCGCCGAGCGCCACCAGCACCGGCGCCGAGCCCAGCGTCACCACGGTGGCCACGGCCAGCCCGGCGTCCCGGACGGCCAGGAAGTACGCGGCCTGGAACAGCGTCAGCCCCAGGCCGTTGAGCAGGATCCGGTGCACGGCGGGCCGCGGGGCCCGGCGCGCCGCGGTGAACGGGCGCAGCGCCAGCAGCACGGCCGCGCCGCCGACCGAGCGCCAGAAGGTCAGGGCCAGCGGGCCCAGGCCGCTGCGCTGGAACAGCAGCGCGGCCGCCGCCCCGGCGGTGCCCCAGGCGGTGGCGGCGAGGGCGACGTACAGCAGGCCCCGCCGGGCGGGCAGGGCGGGCAGGGCGGAGGGAACGGAGGGGTAGGACAACGGGGACTCCCGGGAAGCCGTCATGGTCGGTGGGCCACGGAAGCGGGCAGCACCGACCGGCCCGGGGCGGCCGTCCACGGAGGGGGACGGGCCCGGGCGGGCTCAGGAAGTGGCCGGCCGCCCGCTCAGCGAGCGGGAGGGGGCAGGACGCCGCGATGCATGCCCGCCACTGTACGGGACGGGGACGGGGATGGGGACGGGGACGGGGACGGGGTGGGAGGCGGGGCGGAGGCGCTCACGTGGCGGGGGCGAGGGTGGCGACCAGGTCGGCGGCGGCGAGGCGGCGCAGGGCGTCCGGTGCGGCGTCCAGCGGGCCGGGGTGCAGGCGGTACAGCTCGCCGTGCAGGCCCGGCGCGGCGGGCAGGTCGGCCTCCAGCAGGGCGAGGAACGCCCGCCGCCCGGCGAGCAGTTCGGGCAGCGGACCGGTGACCGGCGGCCCGTCCGGGGCGTGCCGCAGGCGCAGCCGCTCGGCGAACTCGCCGACCTGCTCGGCGGGTTCGCGCCGCCACCGGCGGACGGTGCCGTCCAGGCCGCGCACCAGCACCTCGCCGGTGGTGTGGGCGGCTCGGGCGCAGGCCACGTCCCACAGGGTGGCGCGCCGGTCGGGGGCGAAGTGGTCGAGCACGTCGCCGCACAGCGCGGCCAGCTCGTCCCGGTGCCGGGCGACGCTGTGGTAGCCGCCGGTGGCCGTGGTGTTGAGGTCGGTCCAGGTGAAACGGCGCTCCGCCAGGTCGACGATCAGCGGGACGGACACCTTGGCGTCCCCGGTCAGGTCCATCCGCTGGCGGACGGCCCGGGCCGACAGCGGACCGCCGCCCGGACGGCCGTCGTCGACCCCGGCGAAACCGGTGAACGCCTCCGGGAGCCGGTCGAACGGGATGTCGTTGTAGCTGAACACGACCATCACCGCGTACCGCGCCCCGGCCGCCTCCAGCGCGGCGAGGTCCAGGTCGACGAACTCGCTGGCGCCCTTCGGCGGCGGGGCCGAGACGTAGTCGCCGGAGTGCACGGCGGCCCGCCGCCCGAACGTCAACTGCGTGTAGTCGCACCGGCCGCGGAAGTTCCAGTCGGCGTCGTACAGGGCCACCGACAGGTCCAGGTCGACGCGCTGGTGGTGCGGCTGCACCCAGTGCAGGAACAGCCGCAGCCGCTCGCCCGGCGGCAGCGGCAGCAGGCTGCCGCGTGGCACCGACACCAGCGCCCGGGCCGCCGCACGCTCCGCGAACGGCACCGACATGCCGGTCAACGCCTCGTCCAGCAGGGCGACTTCGGGTAGCTCGGGGAGCGTCGCGGCGGACCGCCGGAGCAGCTCGGCCTCGATCGCGGCGACCACCGGGGCGCTCAGCCCGGCCGGGACGACGGTGCCGTGGTCCTCCCTTCCGTGCGCCAACGAGACCAGTCCGCGCGGGAAGTAGAGTCGCCGCTCGCCCGCGGTGCGCGGGCCGCGCAGCCGACCGTAGGCACCGAGCAGCGGCCCCGGGCCGACCCGGGGCAGCGCCCGGACCAGCGCCGCCGACAGCTCGGCGGGCGCCGGCGTACCGGGCGCCATGATCGTGTGCACCCGCAGCAGGTGGTGCAGGCGACGCACCAACTCGCCAGGGCGGTGCGCGAGTTCGGCCACCGCGCCGGGGACGTCGCCGACCGCGAGCAGGCCCTCCACCCGGGTGGCGAACCCGGTGTGCGCCACCCGGCGGCGACCGCGCACCCGCTCCACCCGGAGCGGCGCGGGCGGCTCGGCGAAGCCGGGGGAGGCGGCATCCAGGTCGGTTCCGCGCAGCAGCGCGAACGCCGCCGCCACCGAAGGGAACTGCCGCCCGTACTCGAACGGGTGCAGCAACTCGCCTGCGCGCAGCCAGGGTTCGCGGTGGCGGCGGAGGTCCTCGGCCAGCGAGGCGGTCGGCAGCGCGTCCAGCACGCCCAGCAGGCCGCGGCGCAGCGGCCGCGGCAGGTTGCGCAGCCGCAGCGTGCGGGCGGTGGCCGGCAGCAGGTCCGGCTCGGCGCCCGAGTGCGCCCACAGCAGCCGCAGCACGTCGGTGGCGGTGGTGAGCCGCTCGGCCAGTACCGGCAGCGCCGACGTGCCCCCGCGGCGCAGCAGTTCGGCCAGCGCCAGCGCCTTGGTCTCGCGAACCGGGACCTCGGCGGGCAGCAGCGCCGCCAGGTCCGCCGGGGCGTGCACCAACAGGGTGGCCAGGTCGTCGCGGTCCTGCGGGTTCAGCGGTGTGCGGCGGGTCAGCAGGCCGGTCAGCTCGGCAAGCGCCGCCGTGGTCTCGTCCTCGTTCAGCAGCCGCAGCGGGCGCAGCACCGAGCCGCGCGGCTCCCGCGGCTCGGGATCACCCTTGCGCGGCGGGGCCTGCTCGCGCACGGCCTTGCGCTTGCCGCCGAACAGGAACGGGTGGACGGCCAGCGCCGTCCCGCAGGACGGGCAGCGCGGTGTGCCGTCCTGCGCGTCCAGGCAGTCCGGGCACAACAGGTGGGCGCACGGGGCGAGCAGCCCGATGCCGACCTCGGCGCCGCGCCGCCCGCAACGGGCGCACGGCTGGTGCGGCTGGGCACGCAGGAACGCCCGCATCCGGCGGCTGTGGTGCAGGTGCGCGACCTCCGGCACCGCGTCCGGGAAGCGGCGGAACAGCGGGGTGTGCTCGCGGTGGGTGCCCAGCAGGTGGTCGATCCGGTCGAGCAGCGCGCCGCCCAGACCGGCCAGCCGCAGCGGTGCCGACCTGGCCAGCGCGGAACGCAGTTCGACGGTCAGCAGGTAGCCGCGGTTCGCCAGGTCGGCGTCCAGCGCGGTCAGCCCGCGCAGGCTCCACGGGTCGGCGGCGGGCAGCAGCCCGGCCGGGTCCACCGCGACGGCGGTGCGGCGGCGGAGCAGGAAGGAGCCGAGGTCGAGGTCGACGCCGGTGTCGAACGTCACCGGGATGACTCGGGGCATGCGGAAGGAACCCCCAGGGGGAGGCGGAAGACGAAGAAGCGGGCGGAGAGGGGGCGCGCTGGTTCTTTTCGGAAAAGGGAGAAGGAAGCACGCCGCGGAGCCGCCCGCGACCGCCACCCTAGGGCCGACGCGCGGCGCGCACCAACGAATTAACCGGCAGCGGGATCCGGGGCCCGACCGGCCGCCGCGTCGAACAGCTCCCAGCCGTCGGCCTCCAGCACGCCCGGCCGCTCCGGGTGCCAGCCGCGGGCCGCCGCCGCGTCCAGCAGCGCCCGGACGGTGCCCGGCTCGTGCAGGTTGAGCCACCGGTCACCGGTGCCGACCGAACCGGAGGGCGTCCAGCCGTCCGGGACCAGCCGGTCGGGCCCGGGGCGGAAGACGATCAGGAGCCGACCGGACCGCCCCTCGGGACGCAGCGACAGGGTCTCCGCACACCCCGGGCCGCCGCGCGGGGACGGGTCGTGCCGGTGCCCCACCCGCCACCGGTAGCGGAGGCCGTCGGGGGTGGTGAGCAGTCGGAAGGCGCGGTCGCGGCGGGGCACCGGGCTCAGCCCTCCCCGGCGGCGGGCTCGGCGATGGCGGGCTCGGTGGCGTTGGGTTCGAAGGCGTCGGGTTCGAAGGCGCCAGGTTCGAAGGCGGTGGGTTCGAAGGCGGCGGGCGAGGTGAGGCCGTGCAGGAAGGCGGCGAAGTCCGGGGCGAGCGGCAGCTCGGTGGCGGCCTCGGCGTCGTACCAGGCCACGGCGGGCTCGCCGGTCGGGCCGCAGCGGCGGTAGTCGAGCGCGATCCAGTGGTGGCCGTCGCCGGAGACCGGCACCAGGCCGTCCGGCAGGCCCCACTCGGCGGCCAGGTAGGGGCCGTCGAGCAGCGAGAACGGGCTCTGCGGGTGGCGGCCCGCGCCGTGCAGGTGGTCGAACGGGACGTGGTCGGGCGCCCAGGAGGTCGGCCGGTCGGTGGGGAAGGCGCCGTACCCGTCCGCGACCAGCCCGCCGTCCTGTTCGCGCAGCAGGTCGAGCAGGACGGCGGGCAGCGTGACGCCGAGCAGGCGTTCGGCGGCCAGCCGGTCCGGCTCGGTGAGCGGCGGCGCCGCCGGGCGGTCCGGGTCCCAGAACGGGCGGGGTCGATCCATGGGGGCAAGGGTAGGCACACCCCCTGACGTCCCGGCACCCGCCACCGCCACCGGCCCGTTGCGGCGGCGGCCCGTTGGTCGTTGCCCGGCCGTCGTTGTCCGGTTGGCCCGCTGTTCGGTCCCGGCGAAGCCGCTGGGTTCGACCGTCGTCAGGTCGGCCCGGCCGGCGGGTCGTCCGACCCCGCCGCTGCCCGGCCCCGCCGCCCGGCCGTCGCCGTCCGGGTTTCGAGCAGCCGGGCGGGCTCAGGCCGGGTAGGCGTGGGTCTGGGTGGCTTTGACGGCGGCCCAGACCCGGGTGCCGGGGGTCAGGTCGAGAGCGGTGGCGGCGGTGGGGGTGAGGTCGGCGGCCATCGGGAGGGGGCCGGTGAGGTCGACCCGGAAGCGGTCGCCGTGGAGGTCGAGGCCGGCGACGGTGCAGGGGAAGAGGTTGCGGGCGCTGGTTTCGGGGCGGTGGCGGTGCAGGGTGACCGCGTCGGGGGGGAAGGCGACGAAGGCGGGGCCGGTCAGGTCCTCGTCGGTGGCCAGCACCGGGCCTTCGGGGAGGGTGACCCGGCGGCCGTCGGCGGTGCCCTGGTAGAGGTTGAGGCCGACGAGCCGGGCGATGTAGTCGGTGCGCGGGTGCCGGGCGACGTCGGCGGGGCGGCCGCTCTGGACGACCCGGCCGTCCTCGATGACGACGAGGCGGTCGGCGAGCACCATGGCGTCCAGCGGGTCGTGCGTGACGAGCACCGCGACGGCCTCGAACTCGGCGAGGTGGCGCCGCAGTTCGGCCCGTACGTCGAGCCGGGTGCGGGCGTCCAGGGCGGCCAGCGGTTCGTCCAGCAGCAGCAGGCGGGGGCGGACGGCCAGGGCGCGGGCCAGGGCGACGCGCTGGGCCTGGCCGCCGGAGAGTTTCGCGGGGCGGTGTCCGGCGTGCTCGGCCAGGCCCATCCGTTCCAGCCAGGGCAGTGCCTCGGCCCGGGCGGCGGCCTTGCGCAGGCCCCGGGAGCGCGGGCCGAAGGCGACGTTGTCGAGCGCGGACAGGTGCGGGAAGAGCAGGTAGTCCTGGAAGACCACGCCGATCGGCCGCTGTTCGGCGGGCCGGAAGAGGCCGTCCGCGGGGGAGTCGAGCGGGGTGCCGTCCAGGTGCAGGTGTCCGGCGGTGAGCGGCAGCAGCCCGGCCAGTGCGCGCAGCGCGGTGGACTTGCCGGCGCCGTTCGGGCCGAGCAGGGCCAGCACCTCGCCGGGGCGGGCGGCCAGCGGCACGTCCAGGGTGAACGCGCCCCGGGAGACGGTCAGCCGGGCGTCCAGGGCGGGCCGGGCGTCCAGGGCGGGCCGGGAGTTCGGCGCGGGTTCGTCGGCGGGGCCGTCGGTGGCGGAGGGCTTCACGGCGTGGACATCCAGCGGTCGCGCAGCCCGGCGAGGACCGCGACGGAGACGGCGAGCAGGACCAGGCTCAGGGCGATCGCCGCCTCCGGGTCGGACTCCATGGCCAGGTAGACGGCCAGTGGCATGGTCTGGGTGCGGCCGGGGAAGTTCCCGGCGAAGGTGATGGTGGCGCCGAACTCGCCCAGGGCCCGGGCCCAGGCCAGTACCGCGCCCGCCCCGATGCCGGGGGCGACCAGCGGCAGGGTGACCCGGCGGAAGGCGGTCAGCCGGGAGGCGCCGAGGGTGGCGGCGGCCTCCTCGTAGCGGGGGTCGGCGGCGCGCAGCGCGCCCTCCACGCTGATCACCAGGAACGGCATCGCGACGAACGCCTCGGCGACCACGACCCCGGCGGTGGTGAAGGGGAGGGTGATGCCGGTCCAGGCGTCCAGCCAGCGGCCCAGGATGCCGTTGCGGCCGAGCACCAGCAGCAGGGCCACGCCGCCGACCACGGGGGGCAGCACCAGCGGCAGGGTGACCAGGGCGCGGACCAGGCGCCGGCCGGGGAACTCGGTGCGGGCCAGCAGCCAGGCCAGCGGCACGCCCAGGACGAGTGCGACGCCGGTGGCCAGGGTCGCGGAGAGCAGCGAGAGCTTGAGGGCCTGCCACACCTCGGGGCCGGTCAGCAGCTCGGGGAGCGCGCTCCAGGGCGCGCGCACCAGCAGGCCCAGCAGCGGCAGGACGAGGAAGGCGAGGCCGAGCAGGGCGGGCAGCAGCAGCGCGGCGGGGGCCCGCCCGACCCCCCGGGGCCGCCGCCGGCCCCGGGGGAGTGGTGCGGTGGTGGTGCGGGGGGCGTCGGGGCCCGTCACGGCGCCTGGAAGCCGGCGTCGGTGAACACCCGGCGGGCGTCCGCGGAGCTCAGGTAGCCGAGGAAGGCGGCCGCGCCGTTGGGGTTGGACGCCTTGCCGAGCGGCACGATCTGGTAGTCGTTGACGGCCTGCGCGGCCTCGGGGAAGTTCACGCCCTCGATCTTGCCGGAGTCGGCCTTCACATCGGTCTGGTACACCAGCGACGCGTCGACCTCGCCCAGTTCGACCTTGGTCAGGGCGCCCTTGACGTCCTGCTCGTAGGTGGCGGGGGTGAGCTCCACGCCGGCCGCCTTCAGCGCGGTGACGGCGGCGGCGCCGCACGGCACCTCCTTGGCGCACAGCGCGGTCTTCAGGCCCTTGAGGTCCTTCAGGCCGGTGACGTTCTTCGGGTTGCCCTTGGGGACGGCGATCTCCAGGGTGTTGCGGACGAGCACCGTCGGGTCCCCGCCGGTCAGCTTGGCGTCGGTGACGGTCTTCATGGTGGCCGGGCTGGCCGCCGCGAACACGTCGGCGGGGGCGCCGGCGACGATGTTCTGGGCCAGTGCGGAGGAGCCGCCGAAGTTGAAGGTCACCGTGGTGCCCGGGTAGGCGTCCTCGAACCGCTTGCCGAGTTCGGTGAAGGACTCCTTCAGCGAGGCCGCCGCGAACACCGTCACGGTGCCCTTGACCTCGGGCCGGGCCGGGGCCGGGTTCACCGAGGCGGAGCCGCCGCCGGAGCTGCTGCACGCGGTCAGGCCGGCCGCGAGGGCGAGGACGGCGGAGGCGGCGAGGAGTCGTCTGGCGCTGCGCATGGATGGTTTCCCCTGGTCGTGTGGGCGGTGACGGGAGAGGGTGGGGGCGTGATCAGGTGATCATAGTGCCGCAGCTGCGGGGCTCAAGACTGCTGTCTCATCGCACAAGCGACCTTAAGAGGAACTTAAGGGTTGCATGTGCAATACCTCAAGTCCCCGGCCGGCCCGGCCCGGACGCGTGCCGTCCCGCCCCCGACGCGTCCTCGCGCGCCGCCGCCGGGCACGGGATACTGACGCGGTTTCAGCGAACCGCCGCCACCCGGGGGTTCGCCCGTCGAAGGAGGGGGACTCCATGACCACCGCCACCCGCGCACCCGGCCCGGCCGGCCTACCGCTGCTCGGCTCGCTGCTCGACCTCAAGCGCGACGCCCTCGCCACCTACCTCGCCGCCCGGCGCGACCACGGCGACGTGATCCGGATCCAGGCCGGCCCACCGGGCCTGCGCGCCGAGCTCTGGATGGTCTTCTCGCCCGAGGCCGTCCAGCAGGTGCTCGCCACCGACGCCGCCAACTTCCGCAAGGACAACGTCTTCTACGGCGAGATCCGGGAGAGCTTCGGCAACGGCCTGCTCACCTCCCAGGACGCCGACTACCTGCGCCAGCGCCGCCTGATCCAGCCGCTGTTCACCCGCAAGCGGGTCGACCAGTACGCCGACGCCATCGGCATCGAGACCGAGGCGCTGGCCGCCCGCTGGGCCGCCGCCCCCGACGGCGTCGTCGACCTCGGCGAGGAGATGAACCGCTTCGCGCTGCGCACCGTCTCCCGGATCCTGTTCGGCCAGGACGTCGAGGAGGCCGTCGAGACCGTCCACCACGCCTTCCCGGTCCTGAACAACTTCGTCCGCGACCGCGCCTTCTCCCCGCTGCGCCTGCCCCGCAAGTGGCCGCTGCCCGGCCACCGCAAGGCGCTCGCCGCCGAACGCACCCTGTACGAGGTCTGCGACGGCATCATCGCCCGCCGCGCCGCCCAGGGGGACGGCGGGGGCGACGACCTGCTCGGCCTGCTCGCCGACGCCCGCGGCGAGGACGGCGAGCAGCTGGACGCCACCGAACTGCGCGAACAGGTGCTGATCTTCCTGCTGGCCGGCCACGAGACCACCGCCACCTCGCTGATCTTCGCCCTGCACCTGCTCGGCGAGCACCCCGAACAGCAGGCGCGGGCCCACCGCGAGGTCGCCGACCTGCTCGGCGACGGCCGCCGCCCCACCGCCGCCGACTACGCCCGGCTCCCGTACCTGACCCAGGTGCTGAAGGAGGCCATGCGGCTCTACCCGGCCGCCCCCGTGATCGGCCGCCGGGCCGTCGCCGACACCGTGATCGGTGGCATCCCCGTCCCGGCCGGCGCGGACGTCCTGATCGCCGCGTACGTCACCCACCGCCACCCCGGGCACTGGGAGGACCCGGAGCGCTTCGACCCCGAGCGCTTCACCCCCGAGCGGGAGGCCGCCCGGCACCGCTACGCCTGGTTCCCGTTCGGCGGCGGGCCGCGGGCCTGCATCGGCCAGCACTTCTCGATGCTGGAGTCGGTGCTCGCGCTGGCCGTCCTGCTGCGCGGGTTCGAGATCACCACGGTCGACCGGGAGGTGGCGCTCGGGCAGGGCATCACCCTCGAACTGCGCGGCCCGGCCCGCGTCCGGCTCACCCCGCGCGGCTGACCCCGGAGCCGGAG
>NZ_JBHUWH010000265.1:0-10764 GCF_042670125.1 Kitasatospora sp. NPDC057198
AACGGCGCAACGCGAAAGGCCCCCCGGTGAAGGGGGGCCTCTCGCTGTCTGTGCGCCGCCAGGGACTCGAACCCCGGACCCGCTGATTAAGAGTCAGCTGCTCTAACCAACTGAGCTAGCGGCGCCTGCTGACGAGGAAGACTCTAGCAGCGGCCGGGGGCGGAGCCAAAATCGATTCCCGCCGGGCCGGCGCCTCCCGTTCAGTGCGCGTTCGGCACCTGGCCACCGGGCTCCCGCACCCGCCCGCGCGCCGCCCGGACGCACGCCCACAGCACCACCGACGCCCCCGGCAGCCAGGGCTCACTGGTGTCCGGCGCCACGATCCACCGGCTGGACGAAGCCTCCGGTGCGTCGATCGCCCGCTGCACCGGCGGCACCGTCACCGCGTCCCCCGCGCCGTGGCACAGCAGCGGCGGCACGTCCCGGGCCCACTCCTCCCAGGCCAGCAGCGTCCGCAGCCGGGACGCCGCGCCCGGCTGCACGAACAGCAGCGTCCGGCCCCGGTACGTCGCCACCGGGCCGCAGCCCGGCCCCGAGGACCACAGCTCGTCCAGCACCCGGCGGCCGAACACCGCCGGCAGGCTGATCACGTCGAACGCCCGACCGCACGGGAGGACCGCGGGCGCCCACGGCCGGGCCTCCCACAGGGCGCGCATGCTGCTCGGGTACTCGCTGGCGGAGGCGAGCCACGCCTCCCCGGCGACGCTGACGTACTCCACGGATTGATAGGTCCAGATGTCCACCCGGAAAGGGTGGACCGGTCGCGCGGGCGGTCGGGGAGAAAACGGCGTTCGCCGGACAGCGGGGTGTGCGGGGGCGTACCATCGCCCGCCGCATATGCCAGTGGCCTGCGGGGGTCTACTCCTCCGGGCCGCGGCGCTGCAGCGAGCGGCCGTACTCGACCATCTTCACCGCGTAGTCCGGCGTCCAGTCGGCCCGCTCGGCGATCTGCTCCGCCGAGAGCGCGTCGAACCGGCGCGGATCGGCGAGCTGCGCGGCGGCCAGCGCCTGGAAGTCCGTGGCCCGCTCCGCCGCGGCCCGGAACGCCATCGCCAACTCGGTCGAGCGCGACAGCAGTTCGGACGGATCGTCGATCGACTCCAGGTCGAAGAACCGCTCCGGCTCCGGCTCCGCCCCGGCCGGCTCGAAGATCAACTCGACCGGCCGGATCCGCCGGGCCGGGCCCGGCACCGAGGGAACGACCGCCGGAGTCGGCGAACCGCCCTGGTCGGAAGCCTGCGGATGCGAGTCGGGCATGACGGGGCACCTCCGGGAGTGCGAGGGAAAGACGGCCGCCGTCCATTGTCGCGCGCGAACCGCCAGAACCGGAACGGTGCGCCCGCGAGCGCTATTCCCCGCCGGGGGCGCGAGAGCCGCTCCGCGAGCCCCTGACTCGAGAGAGCACCACCAGGGGCTCGGGGAACGGCGAGTCCGTGCTGCTGACGGCCGGAGCCCGTCGGAGGTCCGTGCTGCTGCGTGTCCGTGACGGAACCGGAAGCCGATGCGCGCCACGGCAGTGAACCTCTCGCAGACTGGGCCTCGCCGTTCCCCGAGCCCCTGGCGGTGCTCTAGAGGCGGACGCGGTGTTCGGCGAGGTGGGCGAGGACCGCGTGGTTGGCCTCCCAGCCGTCGGGGAACTTGACGGCGACGCCGAGCTGGACGGGTTCGGTGGCGGGGTGGTTGTCGAGGAGTTCGGGGATGCCGGCCCGGGCGACCACGATGCAGGCGTGGCGGTGCCGGGAGGCGAGGACGCAGAGGCGGCCGGTCTCCAGGTGGAAGGCGGTGGCGTCGGGGCGGCCGGAGAGCGGGTGCAGCACGATGGTGACGTCGTACTCGCGGCCCTGCAGGCGGTTCGCGGTGTCGACCGTGACGCACTCGCCGGCCGCCGGGTCGACCGGGACGCCCAGCCGGCCCAGCTCGGCGCGGACCGCGGCGGCCTGGTCCCGGTGCGCGGTGCCGACCGCGACCCGGCCGGGGGTGAGCGGGGTGGTGCCCTGCTCGGAGTGCGCGGTCAGCCCGCGGTCCAGCAGGCGGCGGACGGTGGCCGCGACGGCGGCGACGGCCTGCGCGTCGGTGCGCACGGTGTGCCGGGCGGGCAGTTCCAGCAGGGCCCAGCCGGTGGCCGCGGCCTCGTCGATCGCCGCGTCCACCGCCGAGCCGTCGCCGCGCAGGCCCGGCCGCAGCGTGCGGTCGTCCGGGCCGGTGCCGGAGCGGAACGGGGTGTACGGGTAGAACGCGGCGGAGACCAGCGGCGCGGCCGAGGCGGGCAGCCGCCAGGAGACCGGGAGCCGGTGCGGGCGGATCGCCGGGTTGTGCGCCAGCAGGGTGACCACCGCGGAGGAGGACGGGTCGTACGACAGGCCGGCCCACTGGTCGGTGCCGACCACGGTGAACGGGTCGAGCTGGCCCGGGTCGCCGACGAACAGCGCCCGTTCGAAGAGCCGGGCGACGGCCAGCAGCGCGTCCGAGCGCATCTGGTACGCCTCGTCGACGATGGCCTGCCGCCAGGGCTGCTCGGTCCTCACCCACTGCCACTTGGCCGCGGTGGAGATCACCACGTCCTGTTCCAGCAGGTCGGCGACCTTGTCCTTGGCGGTGACGTTGGCGTGCCGCAGGGCCTCCGGGGCGGGTTTGGAGTCGCTCGCGTGCAGCCGGCCGATGCTCATCCCCGGGGCCTTGGCGGCCAGCCGGTCGACCAGGTCGTCGACCTGGCTGTTGGTCTGGGCGACGATCATCAGGCGCTCGCCCGCGTCGACCAGCTCGCGGGCCGCCCGCACCACCAGCGTCGACTTGCCCGCGCCCGGCGGGGAGTCGACCACGACGCCGCGCGGCGCGCCCGGCGCGGGGCGCACCACCGCGTCGAGGATCCCCGCGACGGCCCGGTCGGCCGCCACGCCGGGGGCCGGCTCGGCGGGCCGGCGGTCGATCGACGGGTCTTCAGCTCCGGAGAGGCTCATTTCGGTGATCATTCCCACTCGTCCGCGCCGACCGGCGCATCCTCGGCGGCCGTCGGGGGGCCGCCGTGCGTCCACGGGGTGTCGGCGGGCTCCGGCAGCGGCGCGGACTGCCGGGGAGCCAGCTCGAACAGGGTGAACACCACGGTCGAGCCCGGCTCCGGGACGCTGCCCGGCTCCGGGTCCTTGCGGCGGCCCATGCCGGACAGCAGCCGCACCACCACCTCGCCCGGCCCGGACGAGACGACCTCGGCCCGCTGGGCGGGCTCCGCGTGCGCCCGGTGCACCTCGCGGCCCGGGTCGGCGTGCGGGCGGTCGCCGGTGCGCAGCACCAGCAGCGGGCGCGGCTTGGGGGAGCGGCCCTGGGACCACTCCGGGACGACCTCCACCACCTCGCCGGTGAACGCCTCGCCGGCGAGCCGGCGCTCGGCCATCGCCAGCGGATCGTCCAGCGCCTCCTGGATCTCCAGCTTCGCCTGCTCGCGCTCGCGCTGGGCCAGCTTGCGGGCCGCCGTCACCGCGTCGTCCCGGCGCGGCTGCGGGGGCTCGCCCGCCGCGACCCGCTCCCGGTGCATGGTGAACGACCAGCGGTCGCCCTCCCAGCGGTCCGGCAGGTGGCCGGCGGGCGGGAGGGTCCGCAGCAGGTCGACGCCGTTCCAGACGTCGTGCCAGGCGGGCAGCGCGGCCGCGTGCAGCACCCGGGCCAGTTCGGCGTGCGCCCGCTCGACCAGCCCGGCGGCCCGGCGGACCTCCGCGGCGTCCCGCGCGGCCTCGGCCCGCTCGCGCACCGCGACCGCCGCGTCGTGCCGCAGGATCGACGGGGCCAGCACCCGTTCGTCGAACTTCGGGTCGGTGGCCGGACCGGCCGGCGGGTGCAGCAGCATGCCCTCGCCGTCCCGGGCGGTCTCCACCCACTCGGCGGCGGCCGCGCCGACGGAGGACGGCTCCAGACCGACCGGCGGCAGGTGCCAGGCCAGCCGGGCGGCCAGGTGCTGGTCCTCCAGGTTGCTCTGCCCGGTCGCCCAGTGCCGCGCCAGCAGACCGGTCATCGCCAGCAGCATCGAGGAGCCCGGCACCTGCGAGCGGTCCGTCAGGTGCGTCAACCACCGCCCCAGCAGCGGGACTTCGGTCGGCGACGGGAACTCGCCCGGGTCCGGGTCCTCGACCGTGCGGCGGAACCGGGTGGAGCGGCCCAGCAGCGCCAGGTGCGCCACGCCGCCCGCGTTCGGCACGATCAGCTGCGGCGCGTCCGCGCACAACTCCCGCACCACCGGCACCTTCTCGCCGCTCACCGGGTCCTTCTCGGTGCCCTCCAGCAGCTCCACCTCGGCCCCGAAGGACTCCAGGTACGGCACCACCTCGCGGGCCACCGCCGCCAGGAACTCCGAACGCTGGGTGCGGTTCAGCGGCTGCGGCACGAAGTGCAGCCGGGGCTCCGCCCGGTCGGTGCCCAGCAGCACCGCCAGCGGGGCGCCCGCCTCACCGGCCGCCGCCAGCGGCACCAGCACCATCGGACGCTCCGACAGGTGCCGGTGCCGGACCGTCGCCAACGGCTGGGCCCGCTGCCCGCGCACCGCCTCCAGCCGGGCCAGCGTGGACAGCAGGCTCACCGCACGCCGCCCGCCGCCAGGGCCTCCGCACGCAGCCGAGCCGCGTACGCCAACCGCTCGGCGGCCTCGTCCAGGCCCAACTCACCGGCCAGTTCCGGCTCCAGGCCCGGCTCGCCGCCCTGCCCGGCCGCTGCCAGCGCCTCCTCGACGGTGCGCAGCGACCCCAGCTCGCCGCGCACCCCGCGGCCCAACTGCTCCACCGCGCCCGAGCAGCGCGCCTGCGAACGGCAGTGGAAGCCCAGCTCGCAGGTGGAGATGCACTCCGGGGCGTACGCGGCGGGCACCGCGGCGACCGCCTCGGCCAGCTCCCCGGCCGGGCGGGTCGGGGTGCCCGAGTCGTCCCGGGCCAGGTCGAAGGTGACGCCCTCGGGCAGCGCCGCGAGCAACTGCTCGACCCGCGTCATCCGGGACAACTGCCGCCGGGTGACCGCCAGTTCGCGCCGCACGTCGACCGGGACGGCGACCGGCCGGGTGGAGAAGTCCTTCGGGCAGACCAGCAGCACCGTCAACTCCGGCGCCCCGGGCAGCTCCTGGACGGCGTACGGGTCCGCGGAGAGCGGCCGGCCGGCCAGCCGGGCCGCCGTCTCCTGCAGCGCCAGCACGTACACCGCGGCCTGCCGGGCGGCCGCGCCGACGTTCGCCGGATCGGCCGAACCGTCCAGCACCGGGAAGGACTTGATCTCCACCACGGTGCACCGGCCGGCGTGCACCACCAGCGCGTCCGGCTCCAGGTAGGCCGGGCTGCCCGCCACGTCCAGGCGCAGCATCGGGTGGTCCAGCAGCGTCCAGCCCGCCGGGTCGGCGGCGGCCTCGGCCAGCGCCGCCAGCGTCCGCTCCGCGCGGACCGCGGGGGAGGCGGCGGGCAGCAGGTCCGGTACGGCGAGCGAGGAGACCTCGTCCGCCGGGACGCCCAGCCGGCGGCGCAGCGGCTCCAGCAGGACCGCGTAGCCGTCCCGCTTCAGCCGGGACTCGAACAGCAGGCCGCGCCGGATCGCGAACGGCGACTGGCCGAACGGCGCGGGGCGGCCCAGCTGTTGGGCGAGCGCGACCTTGTCGACGCCCGCGGCGTCCAGCAGGGCGCGGCGGCGGCAGCCCGGATTGGCGGCGAGGGCGGCGAGGGCACGGGCGTCGAGGCTGCGCTGCGGCGCCGGGCCGCGCAACTCGGAGAGCCGCCGCAGCGGCGGGGTGGCCTGCCCCAGGTGCGAGACGTTCATGGTGCGGCCCAGTCTCGCATCCGGAGCCGACAAAGCGGAGCCCGGTCGTCGATCCGGCGGGCCGGGTGGGGGATCATGGGGCGACGGCCCTCGACGGCGGGCCGCCGAACCGCACCCCTTCGAACGAGGTACCCCATGCCCGCCCGCATCGTGCTGGTCCGCCACGGCGAGACCTCCTGGTCGGCCACCGGCCGGCACACCGGCCGCACCGACGTCCCGCTCACCGAGGAGGGCCGCGCGATGGCCCGCGCCCTCGGCGAGCGCCTGGCCCGCGCCCCGTGGAACGGCCTGCCCGGCGCGACCGTCTGGACCAGCCCGCTGTCCCGCGCCCGGGAGACCGCCGAACTGGCCGGCTTCGGCGACCGCGCCGTCGACCGCCCCGAACTCCTCGAGTGGGACTACGGGCAGTACGAGGGCCGCACCGGCGGCGACATCCGCGCCACCGACCAGCCCGGCTGGCTGATCTGGCGCGACGGCGTGCCCGGCGGCGAGACGCTCGCCCAGGTCTCCGCCCGGGTCGACGGCTTCCTCGCCGAACTCAACGAGGAGCACGGCACCCCCGACCCCGACACCACCACCATGCACTGCGCCGACCGGGACGTGGTCCTGTTCGCCCACGGCCACCTGCTGCGGATCCTCGCCGCCCGCTGGCTCGGCCTGCCCGCCGAGTACGCCCAGCGGCTCAAGCTCGGCACCGCCGCGCTGTGCGTGCTCTCCTGGGAGTACGGGCTGCCCGCCGTCGAGGTCTGGAACGACCACAGCCACCTGGAGGAGCTGGGCCACTGACCCCGCCCCGGCTCACGGGCCCTCAGGCCGCCACCGCGTCGTAGCCGTTCAGGAAGTCCCGGACCTCCGGCACGGCGGCGTGCCCGCGCAGCCGGTCCGCGGTCTGCGCCAGCATGCCGCGGATCCGCGCCGAACGGACCCGGCCGAGCAGCGCCACCGCCGCCGAACCGTGCGCGGCCGCGCCCGGCAGGTCGCCCCGACCCAGCCGGTCGTGCGCCAACTCGGCGGTGTACAGCACCCGGTTGCGCACGAAGTGCGGCTCCTGGAGCCCTATCGCCTGCTCGGCCCGGGCGCTGGCCCGGTCCCACTCGCCCAGCGCCGACCAGCACTGCGCCTCCTGCCCGGCCAGCTCCGCCTCGCCGTAGAAGGACATCCACTCCGGGTCGGCGTCCGGCCGCTCGCCCCGGTCGAACAGCGCGTACGCCCGGGACAGCGCCCGTTCGCAGGCCGAGCGGTCGCCGAGCAGCGCCCAGCCGCTGGCCTCGCGCAGCGCCAGCAGCGACAGCAGCCGGTCCGAGCCCAGCCCCTCCGCGGCGGCCTGCCCGGCCTGGGCGGCCCGCAGCGCCTCCCGGGGGCGGCCGGCGTCCCGGGCCAGGAAGGCGCTGTTGCTGAACACGTGCGCCTCCAGGTGCGGGTCGCGGGCCATCCGGGCGGTGGCCAGCGCCTCCGAGTAGAACGACCTGGCGTCGGTGAGCCGGTTCGAGTCGTGCGCCAACCAGCCCACCGAGATGGCAAGTTCACCGGCCCCGCACTGCAGGCGGCGCTCGGTCGCGGCGCTGTAGTCGCCGTCGTTGAGCAGCACGTAGGCGCTGCGCAGCGACTGCCCGGCCAGCTCGAACAGGGCGTCCGCGCCGTGCGCGTCGTCCAGCAGCCGGATGTCGCGGACCGCCTGCTCGACCCCGCGCACCTCGGCGGCGCCGACCCGGCGGCGCTCCGGCGGGGGCGCGGCCGAGGGCGGCGGGGCCTGGTCCAGGCCCAGCACGGCCGCCAGGGCGGTGGGACCGCCGTTCAGGAACGTGCGGCGAAGCACCTCGTCGTTCTCCTCGTCAGACCGGTGCGGCGCGTCCGGCGGATCTGCCGGGACGGACGGTTCGGCGGGCGCCGGCCCGCGGCGGCGGACCGCCGTGCGGGGCGCGAACCCGAGCTCCGCCAGCGACCGCTCCGGCCACATGTGCCGGAACACCCGCTCGTACGCGTAGTTGGGGCAGCGGATCTCGCCGGACTCGACCCGTCCGACGTAGCGCGCGTCGCAGGACACGTGTTCGCCGATCTCCCGGGCGGCCCGCCGGACCAGGGTGGCGAACTCCCCGGGGGAGAGACCGCCGCGCAGCTCGCGCATCGCCTGGTTGGGGACGGGCGCCGGGCGGGGCCCGCCGGTTCGGGTGGCTGCCATGCTGCACTCCGAGGTCGTTCCGGGGTGGTCGCGCCGCCCCCGGGGGAGGGGCGCCGCGTCGCCAGAACAGTACCGGCAGTCACCGTGCGAACACGTCGAGTCGCCAGGAGATGGCAGGTCAATTGCGGACAATACGGACCGAGTTGCCGCCTTGTGCCATGAAATGCCATGGCTTGCTGTATCGGAGGCCGTGGCCCGGGAACCCGCTCCCGCGTTGTCCTGGTACATGGACACCGGCGGTACGGGCCCCCTCCCGCACCGGCCCCCCGTCGCACGACCGGGTGACGGAGCACCATCCGGTTTCCGCGCGACCCGAGGCGACAGGAGGTCCCCCATGGCCACCGGAGTTCCCCAGTACCGGCGTCCGGCCGTCCCCGCCGCGCCGCCGCCCGCCCCCGCGGGCTCCTCGGCCAGCCGCGTGGTCCAGTACGACACCGTCACCGTCCAGGTCCGGCACGGCCTGGAGGCGGTCGACATCCTCCGGATCCGGCGCGCCTGCGGAGCCGTCCAGCAGACCGCCGGCGGCACCGCCGTGGCCTTCCTCGTCCCGGCCGGCACCGCGCTGCGCTGGCACCTGACCGGCTCCGCCTGCACCCCGGGGGCCGAACTGCTCCCGCCCACCGACCCGCGCTGGATCATCCCGCCCTCCGGCCCCCAGCCGTACCCCCGCCCCACCGACGCCTGGGTGCTGCGCTCCGCGCTCTGCGAGGCCGCCACCACGCTCACGGCGGGCGGGCTCGGCCCGCTCTGAGCGCGCCCCGCACGTCGACTGACGATTCGTCAGAGAACTTGCCCGACCGGCTAGTTGGCATGCAAGCGTCGTCTCGCTGGGTGGACCTCCCGACCCCGCAGCGGGCAGCGCCCGTCACCCACCGTCGCGAGTCGGCCGCCCCGGTCCGCGATAATGGCCCCATGGGCCGCCCACGCACCACCCCCAGCACCACCGTCCCCGGCCGCACGCACGGCCAAGGCCCGCTCACCGCCGCCGTCGCCTCCGGCACCGCCGAACTGCGCCCCGACCGGGACCGGCCGCACGCCTGGGAACTCCGGATCGACGGCGCCCCGCAGTCCCTGGTCGACCTCGCCGACCCCACCCACCTCGGCTTCGCCTACCAGCGCCGGATCGGCCACCTGATCGACCTCGCCGCCCCCGCCCGGCAGCCGCTCACCGCCCTCCACCTCGGCGGCGGCGCCCTCACCCTGGCCCGCTACACCGCCGCCACCCGGCCCCGCTCCCGCCAGCAGGTCGCCGAGATCGACACCGAACTGACCGCCCTGGTCCGCGCCGAACTGCCGCTCGACCGCGGCTGGCAGATCAAGGTCCGCGGCGGCGACGCCCGCGCCGTCCTCGAACGCACCCCCGACGACTCCACCGACCTGGTCGTCACCGACGTCTTCGCCGGCGCCCGCGTCCCCGCGCACTGCGCCACCACCGAGTTCGCCCGGCACGCCGCCCGCGCCCTCACCGGCACCGGCCACTACGCCGCCAACACCACCGACGGCGGCCCGCTCGCCTTCGCCCGCGCCCAGACCGCCACCCTGCTCGCGGTCTTCCCCGAGGTCTGCCTGATCGCCGACCCCGCGGTGCTGCGCGGCAAGCGCTTCGGCAACCTCGTCCTGCTGGCCGCCCACACCCCCCTCCCGCTCGCCGAACTCGGCCGCCGCCTCGCCACCGACCCCGCCCAGGCCCGCCTGCTGCACGGCCGCGACCTCACCGACTTCACCGCCGGGGCCGCCCCGGTCACCGACACCACCGCAGTCCCCTCCCCGGCCCCGCCGCCGCGCACCTTCGACTGACGCACCCGGCGGCCGTCCGGGGTCAGCGCCGCAGCGCGGCCGGGTCGAGGTCGAGCGGGAACGGCTCGGTGAGGGCGGTGGACCCGCCCGGCGGGACGGTGCGGTCGAGGTAGCCGCTGCCGTCGGGGGCCAGGCGGCCGAGGTGCAGGCGCGGCGCCGGGTCGAGGTCGAGGCGCCAGTAGTGCGGGATACCGGCGGCGGCGTACAGGCCGGGCTTGGTGCGGCGGTCGATGACCCGGGTGGACGGCGAGGCGATCTCGATGGCCACCACGACGTCGTCGGCGTGCAGGGTCGCCCCGGCCTCGGCGGCCGCGGCGGCGTCGGCGACCACCAGGTCGGGGATCAGCAGTCCGTCCGGCACCAGGACGTTGACGGCCTCCAGCACCTCGAACGGCGCGGTCGCCGCAGCGCCCAGCAAGACGGCGAGGCGGCCGGCCGCGCGCTGGTGGGGGACGCTCTCGCGCGGGCTCAGCAGCAGGGTGCCGCCGAGGAGTTCGACGCGGTGGTGGGTGTCCTCGGGCAGGTCGAGAACCTCGCCGACGGTCCAGCCACCGGTGCGGGGGTGCCCGGGGCGGTTCAGTGGCCGCCGCCCGGGAGGCCGCGGTGCTTGTACATGGCGGCGGCGGTGAGCAGCAGGCCGGCGGCGATCGGGAGCAGGACGGCGACGGCGTTCTCGCCGGGCGGGCGGGCGGGGGCGGCGGTGAGGGCGAGCCAGTCGGGGGCACCGGCGGCGGGCCGGGGGGCGGTGGCCGGGGTGCCGAGCGCCGGGGCGGGGCGGGGAGCCGGGACGCGGGCGGCGGGGGCAGCCGGGGCCGGTGCGGTGGCGGCGGAGCCGGGGGCGTCGGCCGGGGCGCGCTGGGCCGGGACGGTGGCCGCGGGGGCGGCCGCGGGGGCGGGGCTGCCGGGTTCGCGGCCGTGCGCGGGCTCGGCGCGGGAGGCGCGCGGGGCGTCCTCGGCCCGGGGTTGCGGTGGGACGGCGGCGAGCAGGCCGGCGGCGAGCGAGAACGCGT
>NZ_JBHUWH010000266.1:0-10760 GCF_042670125.1 Kitasatospora sp. NPDC057198
GCCGCCGACCTCACCGGCCGGCTCACCGGCCGCGAGCTCGACGTGCTGGCGCTGCTCGGCGAGGGCCTGTCCAACGCCGAGATAGCCGACCGGCTGTTCCTCGGCACCGGCACCGTCAAGGACCACATCAGCGCCATCCTGGGCAAGCTCGGCGCCGCCAACCGCGTCCAGGCCGCCGTCATCGCCCACCGCGCCGGGCTGGTCCGCGACCGGCGGGACGGCGAGTGACCCCCGAGGAGCCCGCCGCGCCCCGCCGCCGCGCCCCGGCCTGGCTGCGCTCCCCGCGCACCGCCCTGCTCGCCCCGGTGCTGCTCGCCGCGATGGACTCCGCCCTGGTCGCCAGGGACTCCGCGCCCTGGCAGCTGGCCCTCTCCGCGCTGTCCGCGGTCGTCCTGCTGTGGCGCCGCCGCCACCCGCTGCCGGTGGCCCTGCTCACCCTCCCCGGGGCGTTCTTCAACGAGATCTGGCTCGCCCCCCTCACCGGCGTCTACGCGGTCGCCGCCGCCTGGCCCCGGCCCCGCGTCCCGGTCGCCTGCGCCACCGCCTTCGCGCTGGTCGAGTTCTTCCACTGGCCGTTCGACCCCGGCCTGTTCGAACTCAGCCGGGACAACGCGCTGTACGCCATCCAGTCGGTGATGCTCGGCGCCGGGCCCGCCGCCCTCGGCATGCTCGCCCGCACCCGCCGCGAGCTCGCCGAACGCGTCACCGAACTGACCGCCGGCCGGCAGCGCGAGAGCCGGCTGCTGGCCGAGAAGGTGCTCGCCGCCGAGCGGGCCCGGCTGGCCCGCGAGATGCACGACGTGGTCTCCCACCAGGTCAGCCTGATCTCGATCCAGGCCGGGGCGCTCCAGGTCTCCAGCACCGACCCCGCCGCCCGCGAGGGCGCCCGGACCATCCGCGAGCTGTCCGTCCGCACCCTCGAGGAGCTGCGCCAGATGGTCGGCGTGCTGCGCGCCGCCGGCGTCCGGGGCACCCCGCTCGCCCCGCAGCCCACCCTGGCCGACCTGCCCCGGCTGATCGAGGGCAGCGGCCTGGCCGTCACCAGCCGCCTCGACCCCGGCCGCCGGCCCTGGCCGGAGGCCGTCGAGCGGGCCGCCTACCGCACCGTCCAGGAGGGCCTGACCAACATCAGCAAGCACGCCCCCGGCTCCCCGGTGACCGTCAAGGTCGCCGCCCGCGGCGGCAAGCTGCACGTGGAGGTCCGCAACGGCCCCCCGCCGGCCCGCCCGCCGGGCCCCGGGGAGGACGGCACCCCGCTCCCCGGCGGCGGCCACGGCCTGATCGGCCTGCGCGAGCGCGCCGCCCTGCTCGGCGGCACCTTCACCGCCGCCCCCGCCGCCGACGGCGGCTTCGTGCTGCACGCGGTGCTGCCCTCCGGCTGAGGGCCGAGAACCGGTCGGCGGCCCGCCCTCAGGACGCGCGGACCGACTGGCCGCGGTCGAGCGGCGACCGCGCCGGCAGGTGCGCGTGCGGGACGGCCGGGCCCAGCTCCCGGAGCCGGGACAGCGCCGCCTGGCGGCAGACCGGGCGCTCCTGCTCGGCGTGCTCGGCCGCGTAGGCGCGGACGAGGCGGTGGAAGCCGTACCTGCGGCCCGGCTGCGGCACCAGCAGGTGGCGGTCGGCCAGCAGCCGGAGCAGGCCGTGCGTGGTCCTGCGGTCCGTCTGGGCGAGCGTCCCGGCGATCTGCTCAGTGAACGGCCCGCCGTGCAGGCCCAGGTACCGGAACATCCGGGCCGCCTCCGGCGGCAGCGCCCGGTAGGAGGCGTCGAAGGCGTCGCGCACGCTGGCCCGCGGGTCGTTGTCGACCGTCAGGAGGTCGAGCAGGCCGTGCTCGGCGGTGTACTGCTCGACGACCGTGTCCAGCGGGACGCCGGCGTCGGCCGCCAGCCGGCCGGCGACGATGCGCAGCGCCAGCGGCAGCCCGCCGCACAACGCCACCAGCCGGGCGGTGGCCCCGTGCTCCCCGTCCAGCCGCCCACCGCTCAGGGCGACGAGCAGCCGGGCCGATTCGGGGTCGGCCAGCGGGCCGACGACCATCGTGTGCGCGCCGTCCCGTGCCGCGAGGCCGGCGAGGCTGCGGCGGCTCGTGGCGAGGACGCAGCCGGGGCCCTGCGGGACCAGTGGCCGCAGCTGCTCCGCGCTGTGCACGTCGTCCAGGACCACCAGCATCCTCCGGTCGTGCAGCACCGTCCGGTAGAGCGAGGCGCAGGCGGCGGGGTCGTCCGGGATGCGCGCGTCCTCGATGCCCAGGCTGCCCAGGAGCCGGCGCAGCGCGTCGGCCGCGCTCATCGGCCGGCCGCCCGGGACGGTACCGCCCAGGTCCACGTACAGCTGGCCGTCGGGGAAGCGGTCGAGCATCCGGTGCGCGAGCCGCAGCACGAGTGCCGACTTGCCCACCCCCGCGGGGCCGTCGACCACGACCACCGGGGTGGCGCCGTCCTGCCGTGACATCTCGTCCTCCAAGACGTCCTGCAAGCGGTCCAGTTCTCGACCGCGGCCCTCGAACACCCTGGTGAGAGGCGGGAGTTGGTGCGGCGTGGGCACCGCGGGCAGGAGCGGGTCGGAGGGCTCGCCGCCGTGGGTGAGCAGTCCCGGGTGCTCGCGCAGCATCCGGTGGTGCAGGGTGCGCAGTTCGATGCCCGGCTCGATGGCCAGTTCGCGCTGCAGGAGCCTGCGGGTCTCCTCGTACACCTGCAGGGCGTGCGCCCGGCGGCCGTTGCGGTACAGGGTCAGGATCAGCAGCCAGGACAGCCGCTCGCGCAGGGGCTCCTGGTCGACGGCGG
The DNA here is from genome assembly GCF_042670125.1 of Kitasatospora sp. NPDC057198. Lineage (NCBI taxonomy): Bacteria > Bacillati > Actinomycetota > Actinomycetes > Kitasatosporales > Streptomycetaceae > Kitasatospora > Kitasatospora sp. NPDC057198. The sequence goes on from NZ_JBHUWH010000266.1 coordinate 2,784, forward strand.
AGCTCAGCTCGGTGACGATCTCGGGATGCCGGCCCGCGTCCAGCATGTCGGCGGCCCACTCCTCGACGGCCGCCAGCCGCATCTCCCGCAGGCGGGCGCGCTCCAGGTCGGCGAACGGGCCGGGGATGATGGAGTACGCCTCGCCGTGCCACAGCGACAGGGCCTCCTGGTACAGCCACAGTGACGTCCCGGTGTCGACGGCTTGGCGGGCCTCGGCGTAGCGCCGGGAGAAGAGCTTGGCGTCGACCTGGTCGGGATCCGCCCGCAGGCAGTACCCGCCGGAGACCGAGGCGAGGATCCCGTCGGCCCGGCGCCGGCCGCGCCCCGGGTCCAGGGCCCTGCGCAGCCCGGCCACGTAGGTGTGCACGCCGTTCACCGCGGTCTGCGGGACGTCACCGCCCCACAGGGCGTCGACGATGGTGTCGACGCCGACGACCTCGTTGGCGCAGCTGGCGAGCACGCTGAACACCGCGCGCTGCTTGGGAGGGCCCAGCGGCACCTCCGCCCCGCCCCGCCAGGCGCGCACCGGTCCGAGCAGCTGTACTCGAAGGGGTGCTCCCTCGATGGCCATGGGCCGTTCATCTCCCGAGGTGGTGCCGGAACGTCGTCAGGAATTCGTCCGCCGTTCCGCGTTCCACGGACGGGCGGTTCGGAAACGGGCCCTCGGACCCCGTCCACCGGCGTCCCGCACCGCACCGGCGAATGCATCGGGGCCGACGGCCGCTCGCGCGTGCGCACCCATGGGTTCCACGGCCTCTCCGGCGGGTTTCGACATGTTCCCGGAACAGTAAAATGTCTGCAATGCGCAGGCATTGGTTCCAGATTATCGACCCGTTCCCGCATGCCGCAATGTGCGTTCCACCCGCACCCCCGTGCATTTTGCACGCCTCAGGCGGGCTCGAGGACGAAACCGCGCCCCCGGACATTGCGCACGGCCAACCCGGCGGCGCACAGGCGCCGGCGCAGCCGCATCACGTGCAGGTCGAGCGCATTGCTGGAGGAGCTGACTCCGGATCTTTCCAGGACGTCCCGGAGTTCGGTCCGGTAGACGGTCTGCCCGTAGCGGCCCACCAGCGGCGCCAGCATCTCGCACTGCGTCACGGAGAGCGTGACGGACGATTCCTTGAAGTAGAGGACCCCCACCGGATCCAGCACCGGCCGCGACCTCAGGAAAGTCCGCGCGGTCAGTTGCCGGACCCGGGCCCGGAGGTCTTCCGGGACGATCGGCGGGCGCACCCAGTCCTCGTGGAGGCCCACGCTCTCCGGCGGCGGCGCACCGTGCTCGACCACCAGGAGGCAGGGGCGTCCGTGCGCCTCGCAGCGCTCGCGCAGATCGCGCTCGGCCGGCCAGCGGACGAACGTGACCCGATCCGCCGCTCCACCCCTCACAGAGACCCCCGTGCAACCTCGTTCGGCCCTGCGGGCACTGAATGAACTCAGGAAGTGTGGGAATTTTAACGGTCCGAAAATGCACCGCACCAGAGTCGCGGCACATTCACTCCCGTGCGTTCTGCACGCCGGGGGCGGATGAATCCGCCGTGCGCAGTCCGCCCCCCGGCGCCGCGGCCGGCCGGGTGCGACGGGGCCTTGCCCCTTTCTTTCCGGTGCCCGGCCGGGCGACCCGGGCTGCACCAGGCTGGGCCTCCCGCCCCGCGAAGGAAGGCAGCCCCGTGTTCGAGTCCGCGACCGCAGCCGCCCCGGCCCTGCCCACGGCGACCCCCGACGAGTTCCGCGCGATGATGAGCGGCTTCCCCACCGGCGTGTGCGTGGTCACCGGCGTCGACGCCATGGGCGCCCCGCGGGGGATGACCGTCTCGTCGCTGTGCAGCGTCGCGCTCGACCCACCGACGCTCCTGGTGTGCCTGCGCGCGGGCAGCCAGACCCTCGGTGCCGCCCTGGACCGCGGCGGCTTCACCGTCAACCTGCTGCACGAAGGGGCCCGGCCCACCGCCGAGTTGTTCGGCTCGGGCGACCCGCGCCGGTTCGCCCTGGTGCGCTGGGAGCAGGACCCCGAGGCGCAGGGGCCCCACCTGGTGCGGGACGCGCACACCGTGGTCGACTGCACCGTGGTCCTGACCCAGCAGATCGGCGACCACGTGACCGTGTTCGGGCGGGCCCGCAGGATCGTGCGGCACCGCGCCCCCGCGCCGCTGCTGTACGGGCTGCGCCGGTTCCGCGGCTGGTCGGCCGCCTGACGCCGCCGCCGGCCCCGGTGCCCGACCGCGGACCGGCGCCCGCCCGGCGGCCCGGCACTCACCGCGGTCCGGTGCCCGCCCGCGGCCCGGCGCTCACCGCGATCCGGCGCCGGGGGCGGACGTCCGCGGTGCGGTGGCGGCGGCCGGCGGGATCCGGCTCGCGACGCCCTCGATGAAGGTGTTGAGCCCGTACGCGAACCGCTCCTCCGGGTCGGTGTTCAGGAGGGATGCGAACGCCTCCGCGTACCGGGGCGACAGCGCGTCCGCGAGCCGGCTCCCGCCGCCCTCCCACTCCCCGTCCGGCGCGTGGGTCTGGTTCTGTTCGTCGATGGTGTGGCCGAGCACGTAGTAGTAGAGGGAGAAGGCCAGCGATCCGGCCTGGGCGGGCGCCAGGCCCGCGCCGCAGAGGACGTCGACGACGAGGCTGCCGGCGGCGATCGAGTTGGCGCCGGTGGCGTGGGTGCCGCTGACCAGGCGCGCTCCGTCCCGGTGCGACAGCATCGCCGCCCGGAACCGCTGGCCCAGGACGTAGAGCTGCTCGCGCCAGGGGGCCTCGGGCAGGGGGGCCCCGACGCCCTCGGTGAGCTTGTTGGCCATCGCCTCCAGCAGGGCCGCCTTGTTCGGGAAGTGCCGGTAGAGGGCCCCTCCCTGCACGTTGAGCGCAGCCCCGAGCTTGCGCATGGTCAGTCCGTCGAGCCCGTCGGAGTCGAGGAATCCGAGGGCGCCTTCGACCACGTCGGCCTTTCGCAGCAGCATGCGTCGCTCCATCGTTGACAGCCCCCCGAGCATACAGCTAGCGTGACCAGCGTTCACAGTAAACAACGTTCACGGTGAACGGTGTTCACCTGGAGGCGCAATGTCTGCATCCCCACCGCCGCCACCCGCTCCCGCGGTCCTGCGGCCGAACCTCCCGCTCGGCGTCGTGGTGGCCATCTCGTGCGTGGCGCTCTTCATGGTGGTGCTCGACACCACGATCGTCACGCTGGCGCTGCCGCAGATGCACGACGCACTGGACATGTCGGTCAGCCAGCAGCAGTGGGTCGTCACCGGCTACCTGGTCACCCTCGGCGGCCTGCTGCTGCTCTCCGCCAGGGCGGGCGACCTGTTCGGCCACAAGCGGGTGTTCCTGTTCGGCCTGGTCGTCTTCACCGCCGCCAGCCTCACGGGCGGCGTGGCGACCGACCCGACCATGCTGATCGTGTCCCGGTTCATCCAGGGCATCGGCGCCGCCGCGCTGACCCCGACCAGCCTGAGCCTCATCACCACGAGTCACACCGACGAGACCCAGCGGCAGCGCGCCCTGGCCGTGTGGAGCATCACCATCGCGTTCGCCGGCACGGCCGGCGTGCTCCTCGGCGGCGTGCTCACCAGCGAGCTGAACTGGCGGTGGGTGCTCTTCATCAACATCCTCCCCGGCATCACGCTGTTCGTCGCGGCATTCCGGTGCCTGCTCCCCGCCCGGGTCGGCACCAAGCCGGTCCGGCTCGACCTCCCCGGCAGCCTCTGCGTGACGCTGGGCATCGGGGTGCTCTCCTACGGGCTGTCGCAGGCGTCGGCCGACGGCTGGGGGTCCTCCAAGGTCCTCATCGCCCTCGGCGCGGCGGCGCTCCTCCTCGCGGGCTTCGTGGTCGTGCAGCTGACCAGCTCCCAGCCGCTCGTCCCCCGGGCACTGCTCCGGCTGCGCAGCCTGCTGCTCGGAAACCTGATCATGCTCATGCTGGGAGTCGTCCTCAACGCCTCCTTCTTCTTCATCTCCCTCTACCTGCAGCAGGCCATCGGCTACAGCGCCCTGCGGGCCGGCATGGCCATGGTCCCGGTGACCCTCATCGTCATCGTCGGCGGCTTCGTCTCCCGCAAGCTCGTCCTCGTCCTCGGCCCCCGGAACCTGATCGTCCTGGGCGGGCTCGTGGTCGCGGCCGGCATGGCCTGGCTGGCCGCGGTGCCCGCCCGTCCCCCGGTCTTCACGGCCCACATCCTCGGCCCGACCCTGATCATCGGCATCGGCCTGGGCTTCCTGCTGCTGTCGATCACGCTCACCGGCACCTCCGGCGTCGATCCCGAGGACGCCGGCGCGGCCTCCGGGCTGCTCAACACCTCCCGCCAGGTCGGCGGAGCCGTCGGCATCGCCGTGCTGACCACCATCGCCGCCACCGCGACCACCGACGCGGCCGGCGACTCCAGCCCCGTCGAGGCGCTCGTCCACGGGTACAGCGTCGCCTTCCTGATCTGCGCGGGCATCATGGTGGTCGCCTCGCTGGCCGCCCTGGCCCTGCCGAACATCAAGGCGCCCGGTGCGCAGGCCGGGGCGAAGGCCGGCGGAGAGCAGCCGGCGAACGCCGCGTCATGAGCCGGACCTCACGCGCCGACGGCCTTCCCGCCCTGCCGGGCGGGGAGGCCGGGCACCGCGCCGCCGGCACCCGGGCGGGGGCCGGTCACGACCTCCCGGTGGGTGACGGCGAGCGGCCCCAGCCCCGCCAGGGCGTCGAGCACCTGGGGCAGCAGCGCCCCGGGCGCCGACCGGGCGGGGACCACGCCGACCGCGTTCACCCCGGTCAGCGCGTCGGCCGTGAGATCACCCGCGGCCGCCAGGCGGCGGACGGCCCGGCCGCCCGCGGCGGCCTCCGCCGCCAGATGGGCGGCGTCCGGATCGTCGGCGGCCCCCAGGACCAGCACGAGGTCGACGGCCCCGGCCACCGAGCGGACGGCCGCCGCCCTGTCGGTGGCGGCGTAGCAGAGCGCGTCGTAGTGCTGGCCGCGCACCCGGGGGTAGCGCTCGCGCAGAGCAGTGATCATCCCGGCCGCCTCGTCGACGGAGATCCCGGTCTGCACCACGAGGGAGAGCCGCTCCGGATCAACCCCGAACCGCTGGAGGTCGGACGCCTGGTCGGCGTTCCGCATCGTCAGCACCGACTCCGGGGCCTGCGACACCGATACACACTCCCCCGCGGTGTCGCGGGCCCCGGTCATCAGCACCACCGTGTCGCCGCGGCGGGCGTACGCCTCGACGTCGCGGTGGGCCAGCGCGGCCAGCGGGCAGGTCGTGTCCACCACCCGGAGCCCGCGGGCGGCGGCCTCCGCCCGCACCGGCAGGGGCACGCCGTGCGGCGGGAACACCACCGCCCCGTCGTCCGGCACGGCGTCCAGATCGTCCACGAACGCGACACCGGCGTCGGTGAGCAGCCCGATCCGGTCCACCGCGGCGACCGGCCGGCCGTACATGTGCACCCGGCCGTCCCGCCGCGCCCCGCGGGCCGCCCGGAGGGCGGCCTCGACACCCGCCCGGGCGCCCGCGCAGTCGGGTTCGGGCGCCGCCACCAGCAGGCGGCGCGAGCGCAGCAGCCCGGCCCACCGCCCGACGAGCTCCGCACAGGCGTCCACGGCCGCGCGGTCGTCCGCGTGCGCGGCCGCGCCCAGGCCGACGGCCCGGCCGTCCGCCTCCAGGTAGGAGGCCATCACGAGCACCGCGTCACCGGTGCCGGGGGCTCCTGCCGTCCCGTGCACCGGACCGAGCCGGACCCGCCGCCCGCCGGGGTCGGGTTCGCCACGGCCCAGCGCCGCGGCGAGCAGCGGAGCCGCCGGCGAGCCGACCGCTCCCCGCTCGGGGTGCGTCGCCCCGGTGGCCACCACGATCTCCCCCGGCCGGACCCCGCCGACGGGGAAACGCTCCACACGCATCGTTCGATTCACGGTCATTCACCTCGGATGGCTGGATCGGACGTCATCGGTACTTACGAGGCCACCGTCTCCGGAGTCCAGGCGGTGGCGGTGCGGACCAGCAACTGCCTGACGGCGCGGTGGGTGCGCTGCGGACGGAGCCGGGACCGCAGGGCGTTCATCGCGGCGGTGGCGCGCCCGCACGTCAGGAACGCCGAGTCGTCGAGGAAGGCGTGCCAGACGGTGACGGCCCGGTCGAGGTCCCCCTGGTCCAGGTGCAGCCCGGCGAGCCGCGCCTGGTCGAGGGCGCGCGAGCGGCGCTCCCGCTGCGGACGGTGGCGGACGGCCTCGGTGAGCGCGGCGATCGCCCCCGTGCGGTCACCGAGCAGCGCCCGCACGGCCGCCTCCTGGTTCGCCAGCGACGCGGGGTGGTACCGGCCCGTCGCGCCGCCGTCGTCCACCGCCGCCCGGGAGCACGCCCGGTCCAGGAGCCGTTCCGCGGCCGCGATCGCGGTCAGCGCGTGACGCCGGTCCCCCGCGGCGGCGGCGGCCACCGCGACCTGCCCCAGGAAGAACGCCTGCCGGGCCGGCCCGGCGGCAGCCCTGCTGATCGCCGCCGCCGACTCGGCGAGGTCGACGGCCTGCTGACGGTGGCCCAGGCTCTGCGCCTGGACCGACAGCCCCCGCAGGGTGACGGCGTAGCTGGCCGGGTCGTTGTTCTCGCCGGCCAGCCTCAGGGCGGCCCGGTAGTACTGCTGGCCCAGCCCGTGGCACCCCTCGTCGAAGCACATGAACGCGGCCAGGTAGGTGAGTTGCGTGGCGGCCGCGAAGAACCTGCGCCTGAGCGCCGGGGTCCCGGCGGCGTGGAGCCTGGGAGCGATGTCGAAGGCCAGGTAGCAGGAGAGCTCCGAGCGGGCGTGGCCGCCGCCGAAGGAGTCGTCGAGGTCGGAGAAGAGCCGCACCATCTGCTCGGCCGTGGCCACCTGCCCCGGCTCCAGCCGCTGCGCGCACGACGGGTCCGGCCAGGGCGGCAGCCCGGACGAACCGGCCACGGCCTGCGCCCACCCGGGCACCTCGAGGGCGGCGACGCGGTAGGCGGTGGTGGACAGCGCCCAGCGCCGGCTCTCGCCGGACTGCGCCAGGCCGGTCAGCACCGAACCGACGTCCCGGGACGGCACGCCGGCGTCCGGCGCCCGGCCGGCGGCGGCCCGGGAGCGGGCCTTCGGCTCCCACCCCTCCCGGACGGACGGCCCGGCGGACGGACCGGCGGACGGACCGGTGCCCGGCCCGGTGGCCGAGCCGGCGCCCGGACGGGCGAGCCCCAGGTCGGCGAGGCCGACCGGACGGCGCAGCCTGCGCGAGATCGCCTCGGCGATCAGCTCGGGCACCGGCGGACGGGGGCGCCGGCCGGCCAGCCAGTGCGTCACCGATCGCCGGTCCAGTCTCATCACCACACCGGACTCGGCGGCCACCGCGTTGACCTGCCGGGCGAAGAAGTCCTCGGTCCAGCCCGCCTCGGCGAGCAGTCCCCGTAACAGCCTGTTCGGCACCTTAGGCTTCGTCATGACGCGTACCAGCCCCCCGTGATCGCCGCTCGTTCTCCGAGCCCTCCGCCGGCCGTTCTGTCGGACATTCGGGAGGCTATCAATCCGACCGATCAGGAAATAGTGATATCTGCATGCCTGGCCGTGCATTGTGGAGAATTCATCCGGGCGAAACGGCCACGGCGAGCGACAGGTCCTCGACGGAGCTGGTCCACACGGTCACCGGAACCCCGCGGTAGGACGCGGTCAAAGCACCGCCGGCCGGGCGCAGTTCGATCCGCCAGAACAGCAGATCGCCCGGGGGCCCGGCGCCGGACAGTGCCTTGAAAGCCGCTTCCTTGGCCGCGAACAAATCACGCGGCGCGTATTTCCCGGCCGGCGGCAGCAATTCCAGCCTCTCCCGCTCGCGCAGGACGAACGCGGCCACCCGAGGACCGATGGCCGCGCTCTCGATGTCCACGCCCACCCCCGCCGCACCGGGGAGCACCACCGCGACCGCCAGGCGGTCGGTGTGCGAGACGGACCCGGCGAATCCGCGCGGGAAGCACGGTCGGCCGCCGGGACCGCGGGGGACGACCCGGTCG
>NZ_JBHUWH010000267.1:0-10760 GCF_042670125.1 Kitasatospora sp. NPDC057198
GCCCTCGTCCTCGGCGGCGGCCGACTCGTCGCCGCTGAGCAGCCGGGCCAGCTGGCCGCCCAGGATGCGCTTGAACTTGCGCTGCCGGGGGCGCTGGCGGTCCAGCACGGCGACCTCCAGCTGCTCCGGCGTCAGCGCCCGCGGGGTGCCGCCGTTCGGGTCGCGGGCCAGGCCGTCGACGGCCAGCTTGAGCGCCTCCGCGAGGCTCAGGCCGGCGCGGTGGCGCTGGCCGAGGTAGTTGCCGATGGAGTCGGCGTTGCCGCCGACCACCACGGCGTTCTTCTCGTCCACCACCGAGCCGTCGGGGGTGAGCCGGTAGATCTGGTCGTCGGCGTCGGTGCGGCCGACCTCGGCCACGATCAGCTCGACCTCGTAGGGCTTCTCCCCGACCGAGGAGAAGATGGTGCCGAGGGTCTGCGCGTAGACGTTGGCCAGGCCGCGGGCGGTGACGTCGGCCCGGTCGTAGGAGTAGCCGCGCAGGTCGGCGTAGCGGACGCCGCCGATGCGCAGGTTCTCGAACTCGTTGTAGCGGCCGACCGCGGCGAAGGCGATCTTGTCGTAGATCTCGGAGACCTTGTGCAGGGCGCGGGAGGTGTTCTCCGCGACGAAGACGATGCCGTCGGCGTAGGTGAGCACGACCACGCTGCGGCCGCGGGCGATGCCCTTGCGGGCGTACTCCGCGCGGTCCGCCATGGCCTGCTGGGGCGAGACGTAGAACGGCGTGGACACCGCCGGTCTCCCTTCGGGTGGTGGGGGCGGACTCAGAGGAGCGGGGCCTGCGGGCCGTTCGGGTGCTCGCGGCGCTGGTCGGTGATGGAGACCGCGATCTCGGCGACCTCGTCGTCGGAGAGCCGGCGGAAGCCGTCCTCGGTGATCAGCGTGACGATCGGGAAGATCTTGCGGGCCAGGTCGGGGCCGCCGGTCGCCGAGTCGTCGTCGGCGGCGTCGTAGAGCGCCTGGACGGCGAGGGTGGCGGCCTGCTCGCCGGTCAGCCCGTCCCGGTAGAGCTTCTTCATCGCGCCGCGGGCGAAGACCGAGCCGGAGCCGGTGGCGGCGAAGCCGGCCCGCTCCTCGGAGCGGCCGCCGGTGACGTCGTAGGTGAAGATCCGGCCGCGGCCGAGGTCGAGGTCGTAGCCGGCGAAGACCGGGACGACCGCGAGGCCCTGCATGGCCATCGCCAGGTTGGAGCGGATCATCGTGGTGAGGCGGTTGGCCTTGCCCTCGAAGGAGAGCACGGCGCCCTCGATCTTCTCGTAGTGCTCCAGCTCCAGCTGGAACAGCCGGACCATCTCGACCGCGAGGCCGGCCGTGCCGGCGATGCCGACCGCGCTGTACTCGTCCGCCGGGAAGACCTTCTCGATGTCCCGCTGGGCGATGACGTTGCCCATGGTGGCGCGGCGGTCGCCGGCCAGCACCACGCCGCCGTCGAACACCGCGGAGACGATGGTGGTGCCGTGCGGCGCCTCGATCGTCATCCCCTCCGGGAGGGGGCGCCGGCCGGGGAGCAGCTGGGGCGCGTGGCTGTCGAGGAAGTCGAGGAACGAGGAGGAACCGGGGGTGAGGAAGGCGGCCGGCAGACGCCCGGTGCCACTGAGGTTGGCTTCCACACGTGTCCTTCCGGATCGAAGATCGAAAGTTGCTTGGTGCCCCGGACCCTACCCGTTTCCGGGGCCGGTTCCACGCGCTGCGCACGGGAGCTTGCGGGAACACGAGGCCGCAGGCGCGCTCAGGGCACACCTGCGGCGCTCGTGGTGCTGTTTTCGGTGGCGGAGGGGAATCCCCCCTCTCACTCGCCGCCCTTCTGCACGAATCCGCGCACGAAATCCTCCGCGTTGGATTCCAGTACCTCGTCGATTTCGTCGAGTACCGAGTCGACGTCGTCGCTGAGCTTTTCCTGGCGCTCCTTGAGCTCGTCCGAAGCCTGCGTTTCCGCGGCCTGCTCCTCGACCTCCTCGGAGGAGCGGCTGGCCCGCTGCTGGCCTCCGCCGGTGTCCTTCTCCGCCATTTCCCTCACCCCGCTCGTTCGGTGTTCTCGTTCAACGCTGGCTGCTCACCGGAATGATTCCCCGTCGGGGAAATGTTCACCCCAGGTGATCGAAAAGTTACCCGCCGGAGAGGACGCGCACCAGGTCCTCGGCGGTGCGGCACCGGTCGAGCAGGTCCTTGACGTGCTCCCGGGTGCCGCGCAGCGGCTCCATGGTCGGCACGCGCTGCAGGCTGTCGTGGCCGGGCAGGTCGAAGATGACGGAGTCCCAGGAGGCCGCGGCCACGTGGTCGGCGTACTGCTCCAGGCAGCGGCCGCGGAAGTAGGCCCGGGTGTCGTCGGGGGGCTGGTGCGCGGCCCGGCGCACCTCGTCCTCGGTGAAGAGCCGCTCGAACCGGCCGCGCGCCTCCAGCCGGTTGTAGAGGCCCTTGTCGGCCCGCACGTCGCTGTACTGGAGGTCGACCAGCTGGAGCCGGGGGCTGTCCCAGTCCAGGCCGTCGCGCTGCCGGTAGCCCTCCAGGAGCTCCTTCTTGGCGATCCAGTCGAGCTGCCGGGACAGGCTCATCGGGTCGCGCTCCAGGCGGCCCAGCACGTCCTCCCAGCGGGCCAGCACGTCCAGGGTCTGGTCGTCGGCGTCCTGCCCGTGGCGGTCCTCGACGTACTTGCGGGCCAGCTCGCAGTACTCCATCTGGAGCTGGACGGCGGTCAGCCGGCGGCCGCTGCGCAGCTGGACCAGCTGCTTGAGGTCCGGGTCGTGGGAGACCCGGTGCAGGGTGCGCACCGGCTGGTCGACGGCGAGGTCGACGGCGATGAAGCCGTCCTCGATCATCGACAGCACCAGGGCGGTGGTGCCGAGCTTGAGGTAGGTGGAGATCTCCGACAGGTTGGCGTCGCCGATGATGACGTGCAGCCGGCGGTACTTCTCGGCGTCGGCGTGCGGTTCGTCGCGGGTGTTGATGATGGGGCGCTTGAGGGTGGTCTCCAGGCCGACCTCGACCTCGAAGTAGTCGGCGCGCTGGCTGATCTGGAAGCCGTGCCCGCCGCCCTCCTGGCCGATGCCGACCCGGCCGGCCCCGCACACCACCTGGCGGGAGACGAAGAACGGGGTGAGGTGGCGGACGATGTCGGCGAACGGGGTGGCCCGCTGCATCAGGTAGTTCTCGTGGGTGCCGTAGGAGGCGCCCTTGTTGTCGGTGTTGTTCTTGTAGAGCAGGATCCGCTGCCCGCTGGGCAGTTCGAGGGCGCGCTCGGCGGCCTCCGCCATGATCCGCTCGCCGGCCTTGTCCCAGAGCACCGCGTCGAGCGGGTTGGTGACCTCGGGCGAGGAGTACTCGGGATGCGCGTGGTCGACGTAGAACCGGGCGCCGTTGGTGAGGATGACGTTGGCCAGGCCGATGTCCTCGTCGGTGAGCTGGCTGGCGTCCGCCACGTCCCGGGCCAGGTCGAAGCCCCGGGCGTCGCGCAGCGGATTCTCCTCCTCGAAGTCCCAGCGGGCGCGGCGCGCCCGGTGCATCGCCGCGGCGTACGCGTTGACGATCTGGGACGAGGTGAGCATGGCGTTGGCGTTGGGGTGGCCGGGCACGGAGATGCCGTACTCGGTCTCGATCCCCATCACGCGCCGTACGGTCATGCGGCCCTCCTGACCTGTGGGTACTGCTGGGTGCTGCCCGGTGCTGCCGGTGCAGACGCGCCGTCCGGCTGCGGAGCCCTGCCGAGCGCCGCAGCCGGACGGGGTGGTACGCGTGCTACAGGTACTGCCCCGTGTTGGCGACGGTGTCGATGGAGCGGCCGGACTCGGCGCCCTGCTTGCCGGTGACCAGGGTGCGGATGAAGACGATCCGCTCGCCCTTCTTGCCGGAGATGCGGGCCCAGTCGTCCGGGTTGGTGGTGTTGGGCAGGTCCTCGTTCTCCTTGAACTCGTCCACGCAGGCGGCGAGCAGGTGGGAGACGCGCAGACCGCGCTGGCCGTGGTCGAGGTAGTCCTTGATGGCCATCTTCTTCGCCCGGTCCACGATGTTCTGGATCATGGCGCCGGAGTTGAAGTCCTTGAAGTACAGGACCTCCTTGTCACCGTTGGCGTAGGTGACCTCCAGGAAGCGGTTCTCCTCGGTCTCCGAGTACATCCGCTCGACCACCGACTGGATCATGGCGGCGACGGTGACCGACACCGAGCCGTCGTGCTCCTTGAGGTCGTCCGGGTGGAACGGGAGGCTGTCGCGCAGGTACTTGGAGAAGATGTCCTTCGCCGCCTCGGCGTCCGGCCGCTCGATCTTGATCTTGACGTCCAGCCGGCCGGGCCGCAGGATCGCCGGGTCGATCATGTCCTCGCGGTTGGAGGCGCCGATGACGATGACGTTCTCCAGGCCCTCCACGCCGTCGATCTCGGCGAGCAGCTGCGGGACGATGGTGTTCTCCACGTCCGAGCTGACGCCGGAACCGCGGGTGCGGAACAGCGACTCCATCTCGTCGAAGAAGACGATGACCGGCGTGCCCTCGCTCGCCTTCTCCCGGGCCCGCTGGAAGACCAGGCGGATCTGCCGCTCGGTCTCGCCCACGTACTTGTTGAGCAGCTCGGGGCCCTTGATGTTGAGGAAGTAGCTCTTGCCCTGCGGGCGGCCGGTCACCTCGGCGACCTTCTTGGCGAGCGAGTTGGCCACCGCCTTGGCGATCAGCGTCTTGCCGCAGCCGGGCGGGCCGTAGAGCAGGACGCCCTTGGGCGGCCGGAGCTCGTACTCCTTGAAGAGGTCGGCGTGCAGGTACGGGAGTTCGACCGCGTCCCGGATCTGCTCGATCTGGCCGGAGAGGCCGCCGATCTGCCGGTAGTCGATGTCCGGGACCTCCTCGAGGACCAGCTCCTCGACCTCGGACTTCGGCACCACCTCGTACACGTAGCCGGAGCGGGGCTCCAGCAGCAGGGCGTCTCCCGGGCGGAGCGTCAGCCCGTGCAGCGGCTCGGCGAGCCGCACCACGCGCTCCTCGTCGGTGTGGCCGGTGACCAGCGCGCGGTCGCCGCCCTCCAGCACCTCCTTGAGGGTGACGATCTCGCCGATCCGCTCGAACGCCATCGCCTCGACGACGTTGAGCGCCTCGTTGAGCATCACCTCCTGGCCGCGGCGCAGCTCGTCCAGCTCGACGCTGGGGCTGACGTTGACCCGGAGCTTGCGGCCCCCGGTGAAGATGTCGGCGGTGCCGTCCTCGTTCTTCTCGAGGAAGGTGCCGAATCCGGCCGGCGGCTGGGCGAGCCGGTCGACCTCCTCCTTGAGGGCCACGATCTGGTCGCGGGCCTCGCGCAGGGTCGCGACGAGCCTCTCGTTCTGGGCGGTCACACCGGCCAGGCTGGTCTGCAGCTCGACGATCCGCTCCTCGAGGATCCTCGATCCGCGCGGGGAATCCGCGAGCCTGCGCCGAAGGACGGCGATCTCCTGTTCGAGGTAGGAGACCTGCGCGGCCTCGTCGGACCCCCGTGCGGGCCTGCCGGCGCTGCGGTCGTACTCGTCATCGTGGGCTGCCACGGTCCTCACCTCCTCCTGGGGGAGCTGGACGACCCAAACCTACCTGGGACCAGGGCGATGTAAACCCCTTAGTGATCAGAAAGGCGGGTCGGGCGTGTCCGGTTGTTCGCCCTGCGTGCTTCCCCTCTTGGTAGAGGAGATGCCCACCGCTCAACGGTTCAAAGCAGCGCGGATGTATCGTGACAGGAATGTCCCCGAATACGGGGCGACGAGCGCAGAAACGGCAGGGGCAATGGCGGGGACGGGCGAGGCACTCGAAGTCTGGATCGACCAGGATCTGTGCACCGGCGACGGCATCTGCGCGCAGTACGCGCCCGAGGTCTTCGAACTCGACATCGACGGGCTGGCCTACGTCAAGGGCGCGGACGACGAACTGCGCCAGCAGCCGGGCGAGACGGTGCCCGTTCCGCTGACGCTCCTTCAGGACGTGGTGGACTCCGTCAAGGACTGCCCCGGCGACTGCATCCACGTCCGCCGGGCGGCGGACGGCGTCGAGGTCTACGGGCCGGACGCCGACTGACCGGCTGACGGGCGCTCAGGCCGGCGGCTCCTCGGGCCGGCGGCGGCTCAGGCCCGCGGCGGCTCAGGCGCCGGCCGTCGGCGTGCTGGTCTCCTGCTTGGTCCACGCCCCGGCGGTCCGGGTCCAGGACAGGTCCACCCGCAGGTCGGGCGAGAAGCGCGGCACGTCCGGGGAGGAGTAGCCGCGGGCGGTGCCGCGGATCGAGCCGTCGCTGCGGATCGCCAGCTCGGTGACGGTCAGGCCCTCGCTGTCGGGCAGCAGCGTGACGGGGGCGGCGTCGGCGGTCACCAGGAACACCCCGTCCGGCGGAGTGCCCATGTCCGCCCGGCAGTGCGCGGCGGCGACGGTCACCGGCCTGCCGTCCAGCACCGCGGACGCCTTCAGGCTCACCGCGACCGGGAACGGGCCGCACTCCAGCGGCAGGTCCGCCTTCGCCGGGTCGACCTCGGGCAGCGGCGCGGCCGTCGGCACCGGCTCCGCGACCGGCCCGTCGGCCGCCTGCTGACCGCCCGTCACCGCCCCGGTCGCCGAGGTCGCGCCCAGCGCCCCGCCCACCACGGCCGCGCAGCCCGCCGCGACCAGCACCCAGTGCTTCAGGCCCGACCGCGCGTGCCCGGGTATCCGACGCTCCGTCACCACGAGACTCCCCTCTTCCGGTCCGGGCATCCTTCCACACGGCCGGGCGCCGCGTGCGGGCAGGGACGCGGGGGACCGCGCGGGGCGCGGGACGCCGACAGCCGGGCCGCGAGGAGGGCAGTGGCCTGCCGTTCCCCCGCGACCCGGCTGCGGGTGCGTGGTTGCCCGCGCCTACTCCGGGAGGTCCCGGGCGTCGTGCGAGGCGGCCTGGCGCTGCGCCTTGCGGACGGCGGCGCGCTCGGCGAGCGAGAGTTCGGTCTCGGGGCCGGTCTCGTAGTCCTCGCCGTAGGAGCCCTTGGCGGGGCGGCGGCGGCGCAGCGGGGGCTCGACGCCGTCGGCGAGGCGGCGGGCGGTGAGCAGGAAGCCGGTGTGGCCGATCATCCGGTGGTCCGGGCGGACGGCGAGGCCCTCCAGGTGCCAGGTGCGGACCATGGTCTCCCACGCCTGCGGCTCGGTGAAGGTGCCGTGCTCGCGCAGCGCCTCGACGGTGCGCGACATCTGGGTGGTGGTGGCCACGTAGCAGCAGATCAGGCCGCCGGGGACGAGCGCCTTGGAGGCGACGTCCAGGCACTCCCAGGGGGCGAGCATGTCGAGGACGACCCGGTCGACGTCGGTCTCGACCAGGTTGTCCTGGAGGTCGCCGACGGTGAGCTTCCAGGCCGGGTGCGGGCCGCCGAAGTAGCGCTCGACGTTGCCGCGGGCGATGTCGGCGAAGTCCTGCCGGCGCTCGTAGGAGGCGAGCGAGCCGGTGTCGCCGACGGCGCGCAGCAGGTAGGTGGAGAGGGCGCCGGAGCCGACGCCCGCCTCGACCACCTTCGCGCCGGCGAAGATGTCGGCCATGGCGAGGATCTGGCCCGCGTCCTTGGGGTAGATCACCGCCGCGCCGCGCGGCATGGACAGGACGTAGTCGGGGAGCAGGGGGCGCAGCGCGAGGTACGGGACGTTGCCCGTCGTGCGGACGACCGTGCCCTCGGGAGCGCCGATCAGCTCGTCGTGCGGGAACATACCCTTGTGGGTGTGGAACTGGTTCCCGGCCTGGAGCGTGAACGTGTAGTGGCGGCCCTTGGGGTCGGTCAGCTGGACCTGGTCCCCGACCTGGAAGGGCCCGCGTCGGCGGGTGGCACCGGTCGGTTCGGACATGGGGGCCATCCTACGGGAGCCGGAGGGCTGCCCCCGACCACATGATCAGTTCGCGCCCGCGGCCCGGCCCTGGAGCGCGGCGGTGAGCTTGCGCTCCAGGTCGGTGAGGGAGAGCACGCCGTAGACCGAGCCGTCCGGGCGGAGCACCAGGTACTCGGTGGCGGGGGCGCGGCGCAGCGTGTCGAGGATCTGTTCGCCGGCCAGGTCGACGGGGACGGTGAGGCCGGGTTCGAGGTCGCGGGAGACGGCGCTGACGGCGACCCAGGGGCGGCGGTGCTCGGGGACGGCGCTGACCGCGGACTCCTTGACCACGGCGATCGGCTCGCCGCGTCCGTCGACCACCACGATCGCCCCGGCGTGGGCCTCGCGGGCCCGGCGCATGGCCTCGCCGAGCGGGGTGTCGGCGGTGACGTCGATGCTGCGGCGGGCCATCTCGCGGACCTTGAGCCGGGGCAGCACCTCCTTGAGGCGGGCGTTGCGCAGCGAGTTCCCGGCGCCCTGCCAGATGATGAAGCCGAGGATGGCGGCGAGCACGCCGTCGACCATGGCCTCGGTGGCGGAGCGCTCGACGTCCTGGGAGGAGCTGAGGATCGGCAGGCCGAGGACGACCGCGACGGCGAGGGCGCGGCCGGCCCAGACCGCGGCCAGGGTGCCCTTCATCGGGTTGCCGGTGGCGGCCCAGACGACGGCGCGCAGCATCCGGCCGCCGTCCAGCGGGAGGCCGGGGAGCAGGTTGAAGGCGGCGACGACCAGGTTGGAGACCATCAGCCCGGCGAGCAGCACGCCGGGGACGGTGGCGGGTTCGACGGCGCGCAGGCCGAGCCAGAAGGCGCCGCCGAGCAGCAGCGAGAGCAGCGGGCCGACGAAGGCGAGCCAGAACTCGCGCCACGGGCGGTCGGCCTCCTTCTCGATCTCGGAGACGCCGCCGAGGAACTGGAGCTGGATCCGGCGCACGCCGAGCCGGTAGCGGATCCCGACCACGGTGTGGGCGAGTTCGTGGACCAGCACCGAGCCGTAGAAGGCGACGGCGAAGGAGAAGGCGAGCAGGTAGCGGGCGCCGCCGAGGTCGGGCAGCACGTCGGCGAGGCGGCTGCCGAAGACCCAGGTGATCAGGGCGGCGACCAGGAACCAGGACGGGGTGACGTAGACGGGCACGCCGAACGGACGGCCCATCAGGATGCCGCCGCGCGGCTGGTCGTCGGGCTTCGGCTTCTCCGGTGCCCGCCCCTCGGTGTCGTTCACCGTGCTCCTTCCGTCCCGCCGTCCGCTGGTGCCTCGTACGCTACGTGATCTCGCCCCGGGAACGGCGGCGCACCCCGCCCTCCCTTCTCCTATACCCAGCCTCCCCGACCCGTTCGCCTCCGGTGTCGGTCCGGTGCAATAGGGTCGTGGCATGCAGCAGACCGACCCTTCGCCCGCCCCGCGGCCGGCCGCCCGGCCGACCGGGCTGTCGCCGTCCCGGGCGGGCGACTTCATGACCTGCCCGCTGCTGTACCGGCTGCGGGTGATCGACCGGCTGCCGGAGCCGCCGAGCGCGGCCGCGACCAGGGGCACCCTGGTGCACGCGGTGCTGGAGCGGCTGTTCGACCACCCGCCGGCCGAGCGGACGCCGCAGCGGGCGCTCGGGCTGCTGGGCCCGCAGTGGGAGCGGTTGCTGGGGGAACGGCCGGAGCTGGCGGAACTGTTCCCGGGCGAGCCGGAGAAGTTGGCCGGCTGGCTGGCGGACGCCGAGAAGCTGGTGGAGAAGTGGTTCCGGCTGGAGGACCCCGCCCGGCTGCACCCGGCGGAGCGGGAGCTGTACGTGGAGACGGCGCTGCCCTCCGGCCTGCTGCTGCGCGGGTACATCGACCGGGTGGACGTCGCGCCGTCCGGCGAGGTGCGGCTGGTGGACTACAAGACCGGCCGGGCGCCCTCGCGGGACTTCGAGGGCCGGGCGATGTTCCAGATGAAGTTCTACGCGCTGGTGGTGTGGCGGTGGAGGGGCGTGGTCCCCAAGCGCCTGCAGCTGGTCTACCTGGGCGGCGGCGGGGACGTGGTGACGTACGACCCGGACGAGGCCGACCTGATCGCGGTGGAGCGGAAGCTGGAGGCGCTGTGGGAGGCCATCTCGGCGGCGGTGGCCACCGGTGACTTCCCGGCGACGCGCAACCGGCTGTGCGACTGGTGCGACCACAAGGCGTCCTGCCCCGAGTTCGGCGGCACTCCCCCGCCGTACCCGCTGCCGCTGGCTACAGAGACCATTCCTGGCAAGGAGTCGTAGGTGACGATCCGTGTGCTGCTGGTGGACGACCAGCCGCTGCTGCGTACCGGTTTCCGGATGATCCTGGAGGCGGAGTCCGACCTGGTGGTGGTCGGCGAGGCGGGCGACGGGCAGCAGGCGCTGGACCAGGTCCGCGCCCTGCAGCCGGACGTGGTGCTGATGGACATCCGGATGCCCCGGATGGACGGCGTGGAGGCGACCCGGCGGATCGCCGGCCCGGACCGGGACGGCCCGGCGAAGGTGCTGGTGCTGACCACCTTCGACCTGGACGAGTACGTGGTGGAGGCGCTGCGCGCCGGTGCCAGCGGCTTCCTGCTGAAGGACGTGCCGGCCGAGGAGCTGGTGCAGGCGATCCGGGTGGTGGCGGACGGCGCGGCGATGCTCGCCCCGTCGGTGACCCGCCGACTGCTGGACATGTACGCCACCAAGCTGCCCTCGGGGGACGAGGCGCCGCCGCAGGCGCTGACGGTGCTGACCGAGCGCGAGCTGGAGGTGCTGCGGCTGGTGGCGCGCGGCCTGTCGAACGCGGAGATCGCCGCCGAGCTGTTCGTCTCGGAGACCACGGTGAAGACGCACGTGGGCCACGTGCTGACCAAGCTCCAGCTGCGCGACCGGGTGCAGGCGGCGGTGTACGCGTACGAGAGCGGCCTGGTGCGCCCGGGTTCGCTGTAGCCCGCGGCCCGGGAGCGCCGGACGGCCCGTCACCCC
>NZ_JBHUWH010000268.1:0-10696 GCF_042670125.1 Kitasatospora sp. NPDC057198
GCGCGATCTGGCACAACCGAACCACCGGCCGACCCGTCACCCGCTCCCTGATCGCCTACGACCACTGACCGACTTCGGAACTACTCGTCTAGCCGGTGGCCGCCAGGGGCAGCACGTCGAACGAGCGCAGGCAGGCCGAGGAGCGCCGCACCGGCTCCCCGGCCGGGGCCAGCCGGGGGAAGCGCTCCAGCAGCCGGCCCAGCAGCAGCGCCCCCTCCAGCCGGGCCAGCGCCGCACCGAAGCAGTAGTGCGGGCCGGCGCCGAAGCTCAGCACCCGCACGCCCGTCCGGTGCACCAGGAAGGCGTCCGGGTCCGGGTAGCGGTCCGGGTCCCGGTTGGCGGCGCCGAGCACCGCGGTCACGCTGCCCCCGGCCGGGACGGTCACCCCGCCCACCCCGACGGGACGCAGCGCGAGGCGCTCGGTCATCAGCACCGGCCCGTCCCAGCGCAGCACCTCCTCGACCGCGCCGGGCAGCAGGCCCGGGTCGGCGCGGAGCAGCGCGGCCTGCCCGGGGTGGGTGAGCAGGGTGTGCACCGCCGTGCCGAGCAGCCCGGCGGTGGTCTCGAACCCGGCGACGAAGACCAGCAGCAGGAGATCGGCCAACTCGCCCTCGCCGAGCGGCTGTCGGGCTCCGGCCCGGTGCCGTCCTCCGTCAGGGGGAGACTCCGCACCGGGGTGCCGGTCCACGCCGGGGTGCCGGTCCGCACCGGCCTGGGCGAGCAGGGCCGAGGCGAGGTCCCCGGTGGGGCGGGCGCGGCGTTCGCGCAGCAGGGCGGCGAAGTACTCGCGCAGGACGGTCACCGCCGCGTCCGCCCGGTGCCAGTCCTCGTCCGAGCGCACCGGCTCCAGCAGCCGGGCGGCGTCCCGGCCGAGCCGGTGGAAACGCTCCCGGTCGGCCCGGGGGACGCCGATCAGTTCGCCCACCACCGCGACCGGCAGCGGATATCCGACGATTTCCTGGAAATCGGCCGCCCCGCCGTCCGAGGTGGCGTCGGCGAACCGGTCGAGCAGTTCCTCGACGGTCTTCTCCACCCCGGCCGACAGCTCTGCCACCCGGCGCGGCCCGAACGCCGCCGTCAGCGGCGCGCGCAGCCGCTCGTGCGCGGCCCCGTTGGTGCCGAGCAGCGAGGCGTAGAAGAACTCCGCCGCCGGGCGGGCCGCCCACTCGGGGCGCTCGCGCCGCAGCCAGTCGCCGTCCGGCACCGCGAAGGCCGGGCCGGACAGCACCGCCTGGCAGTCGGCGAAGCCGGTCAGGAAGCGGGTGTCCAACTCCTCGTCGTGCAGCACCGGGGCGATCTCGCGCAGCAGCGCGAGCGGGAGGTAGGGACCCTGCGGGGAGTCGGGCGCCCCAGGGGCGAAGGCCGACCGCAGGAGCCCGACCGCACCCGCCGGGCCCGCCGAGGAACCGTCCACCGAACTTGCCCACCTTCACCCGCAGCGGCGCACGCCGGACCCGCCGAAGCGACCCTGGAATGGCATGCCGTTCGGGTAGAGAGTAGCCGAATGTGAAATCCCGCGCACAGCAGGAAATCATTGAAATAGCCATCCTCCCATAGGACTTACCGACCATTTCCGAATGCGGCACGGAACTCCCCGGGCGTCGCACCGGGCCGGCGGCGTCGGCGTCGTGCGCCCCCTCAGTCGACCCCAGTCGACCTCAGTCGACCTCATCGGCGGCCGGCCGACGCCGACCGGGAACCCGCCCGGCATCGACCCCGGCCCCGGGATCGGCCCCGGCCCCGGCATCGGCTCCGGTGTCGTACTGCTGGGCCTGGATCCGGTACATCCGGCGGTAGCGGGTGTCCTCGGCCATCAGCTCGGCGTGGGTGCCCTGTTCGACCAGGCGGCCGTGGTCGAGGACGGCGATGTGGTCGGCCCTGGCGGTGGCGGCGAGCCGGTGGGTGATCAGGATGACGGTGGCGCCCAACTCCCGCAGGTGGCGGATCTGTTCGAAGGCGGCGATCTCGGCGGCCGGGTCGAGTGCGGAGGTGGGCTCGTCGACGACGACCAGCGCGGGATGGCGGCCGTCCGCGTCGGGGGTGGCCAGCCGCAGGTGGGTGCGGGCGAGCGCGATGGTCTGCCACTGGCCGCCGGAGAGCTTCACCCCGCCCTCGAAGCCCTTGGCCAGCAGGGTGCGCCAGCCGTTGGGGAGGCCCTCCAGGACGCGGTGCAGGCCCGCGTAGTCCGCGGAGGCGTCCAACTGCCGCCGGTCGACCGGCACTTCGGGGCGGCCGAGGATCAGGTTCGCCTCCATCGTGAACGGCCAGCGCTGGTAGCTCTGGTCGAGCAGCACGGTGGAGCGGAACTGCTGGTGCCGGTCCGCGTCGGCGGTGTCGACGCCGTCCCACAGCACCCGGCCGTGCTGCGGCCGGTAGACCCCGCAGAGCAGGTGGGCCAGCGTCGACTTGCCGGAGCCGTTGACGCCGACCAGCGCGGTGACCCGGCCGCGGCAGATCGTCAGGTTGACCCGGTCGAGGGCGGGTTCCCGCTTGCCGGGGTAGGTGAAGGTGACGTCCTCGACGGTGATCGTCTCCGGCCGCGCGGGCAGCGCGGCGCCGCCGGTGGGGATGGCCCGCAGGTGGCCCGCGGTGCGCAGCCGGTCCAGGTCGCGGACGAACAGCGACTCCTCGTACAGCGAGTTGATCCGCTCGACCAGGCCCCCGATGCCCGCGGCGCCGGTGCGGATCGCCAGGACGGCGGTGAAGGCGGCGGCGAGCGGGACGGCGTGGTCCAGGACGAGCCAGCCGAGCAGCCCGAACGCGCCCGCGGTGGCCAGGCCGGCCAGCGCCGCGGTGAGCGTGTCGGTCACCGCCCGGACCCGGGCCAGCCGGCTCTGCTCGCGCACCGAGGCGGCGGACATCAGCCCGTAGTGGTGCAGCAGGAACGGCCCGGCGGCGTGCACCCGCTGCTCGGCCGCCGAGTACGGGTGGATCAGCAGGTCGGCGATGGCGGTGCTGGCCCGGTTGTGCTGGATCATCGCGCGGGCCGAGGTGTACTGGCGGCGGGCGGTGAGCACCGCGCCCCAGCCGCGCGGCGCGGTGATCAGCACCAGCATCGCCAGCAGCAGCGGGTTCAGCACGGACAGCACCCCGGCGACCGAGACCAGCGACAGCGCGCCGGTCAGCACGGCGGTGGCCTGCCCGATGATGTTCTGCAGGGCCATCGCACCCCAGCGGGCGCTGTCCACCTCGGCCAGGAACTCCGGGTCCTCGATCGCCGCCAGCTCGGAGCGGCTGACCACCTCCAGGAACTCCAGCGTGGCCAGCCGGAACACGGCGGGCTGCAACCGCCCGGCGGCCCAGGTCGACAGCGCCTGCAGCAGCGCCGAGGCGGCCGCCAGCGCCCCGGCCACCGCCACGGCGGGCACCGCCGCCCGGGTCACCCGCTCGATGCTGCCCGGCGCCATCAGCGCCGTCAGCACCCGGTTCACCGCGACCAGCGAGGCCGCCGCCGCGGCCCCGCGCAGCACCTCGGCCCCCACCAGCGCCACCAGCGCCCGCGGGCTGGCCGCCCAGGCCATCCGCCCCGCCAGCAGCAGGAACCGCGGGATCTGCCGGGCCACCGACCCGAACGACAGCTTCCCCGCGGCGAGTTCGTGCTTGGCCCAGCCGTGGCTGTACCGCATCGGCCCGCCGAACAGCAGCCGCTCACTGTCCGACACCGGCGGCCCCCCGTCCGCCGCCCCCGCGCTACCCGCCCCGCTGCCGCCTGCCCCGTCCGTCATGTACGCCCCCTCCCGCTCCGGAAGAACGGACGGCCACCCCTCGCACGCGAGTACGCCCCCCGCTCCGCTCAGCGTAGGGAGCCGCGGGGGCCCTGCGGACGCTTCCCGGCAGAAGCCACCCGATCCGGTGAAACATCCCAACTGGCGTCCTGAGCAACGTCGTTGCTCCAGGTGCCAACCCCTCCCCGGCTCCGACCGGCCGCTCCTCCCTCCGGACGAACGGGCCCGGGACGACTTCCTCCTCCAGGGTGAAGGCGGTCGTCCGGCCGGGCGACGACCCCGGACGGACCGGTGCCGAACCATGGAGGCCATGCAGCCGACCACCGCCCTCCCCACCGCTCCCGCTCCCGCTCCCGCCACCGCCGCCCTCGACGCCGAGACCGAGACCGGCACCGGCACCGGCACCGGCACCGGCACCGGCACCGAACGCCCCGTCCCCCGCTGGGCGGAGCTGACCGCCCGGGCCATCCCCTGGGTGGGGCTGCCGGTCTGCCTGTGGCGGCTCCCGTTCGCCTTCGGCTTCACCATGGGAACGGTCCAACACGCCTCCTTCGACTGGACGGTGACCGCGCCATACGTCCTGACCCTGAGCACCGTCTCGGAGTGCCTGGCGCTGCTCTGCCTCGGCCTGGTCCGCGGCTGGGGCGAGCGGCTGCCCGCCCGGATCCCCCGGTTCGGCGGCCGCCGGATCCCCCCGGCCGCCGTGGCCGCCCCCGCCGCGGTCGCCGGGCTGGCCCTGATCGCACTGCTGGTCAGCTGGGTGCTGGCGGTGCTCGGTCTGGGCAGCAACCTCCAGTACACCGCCCCGGGTTGGCAACTTCTGGGCGAGAGCTGCCAGGGCGTCATGGTCCTGTGGGGCCCGATGCTGCTGGCCGTCACCCTCGCCTACTGGATCCGCCGCCGTCGCTGATCCGGTGGACACCGAGCTTGACGCCGAGCCACTTCGGATTGGCCACGGAAGAGTTGAGGCGGTCAGCCGTCCTGAGCTCCGGGCGCCAGACCGGCCCGGTGGGCCAGGACCACCGCCTGCACCCGGTCGCGCAGACCGAGCTTCGCCAGGATCCGCGACACGTAGGTCTTGACCGTCTCGGGCGTGATGAACAGCTCCCCGGCGATCTCCACGTTCGACAGCCCGTCCGCGATCAGCCGGAACACCTCCAGCTCACGGGGCGTCAGCACCCGCACCACGTCCTGCCCGGCGGTCCGGGTGCTCCCGGCCGGACGCACGTGCTGGGCGAAGTGGCCGATCAGGTGCCGGGTGACGGCGGGGGCCAGCAGCGCCTCGCCCCGGGCCACCGTCCGGATGCCGTTGACCAGTTCGGCCGGACGCGCGTCCTTGAGCAGGAACCCGCTCGCCCCGGCGCGCAGCGCCTCGTAGACGTGCGCGTCGACGTTGAACGTGGTGACCACCAGCACCTTCGGCCCGCCACCGGCACCCGCACCGCCCTCCGCGCCCTCCCTGCCCTCCGCGTCGGGTCCGACCAGGCGGCGGGTCGCCTCGATGCCGTCGAGCAGCGGCATCCTGATGTCCATCACGACCACGTCGGGGCGCAGCCGCCGGGCGGCCTCGACCGCCTCGTGGCCGTTCCCGGCCTCCCCGACGACCTCCAGGTCGGGCTGCGCCGAGAAGATGGTCACGTAGCCGGTGCGCACCAGCGCCTGGTCGTCGCAGACCAGCACCCGGATCGGCGGCGCCGGTCGCACCTCCGGCGTCCCTGTCGATGCGTCAGTCACGGTTCCTCACTCCTGAATCGTCCCGGCCGGCCCTGCCGTACCCGCCGGACCGGCCGGAATCATCGCACGGACCTCGAACCCGCCCCCGGGCCGCGGCCCGGCCGCCAGTTCACCGCCGAGCATCCCCACCCGCTCGCGCAGCCCCGTCAGCCCCCGCCCGCCCCGCGGACCGCGCGCCGCCGGTATGCCCGCCGTCCTGGCGCCCGGACCGGTGCCCGCACTGGCGCCCGCACCGGCGTCCGGGCCGTCCGTGGTCACCTCGACCCCGAGCTGCCCGCCGCCGTACCGCAGCAGGACCCGGGTCGGCCGGCCCGCCGCGTACTTGAGGGCGTTGGTGAGCGCCTCCTGCACCACCCGGTAGGCGGCCAGTTCGACGTCCACGCCCGGTGCGCCCGGCTCGCCGTGCTCGTGGAACTCGACCGGCTGCCCCGACCGGCGGGCCCGCTCGACGAGGTCCGCCACCCGCGCCAGGGCCGGCGGCGGCCCGGTGTCCGCCACCCCGCTCCGCCCGCTCCCCCCGCCGCTCCCGCCGCCCGCCGCTCCGCCCGCCGCCTCGCCGGTCGCCTCCAGGACGCCCAGCAGGTAGCGCAGTTCGGTCAGCGCCAGCCGCCCGGTGTCGCTGACGGCCTCCAGCCCCTCCACCGCGCGCCGCGGCGCGGACTCGACCAGGAACTGCGCCGCGTCGGCCTGCACCACCATCGCCGTCACGTGGTGGGTGACCACGTCGTGCAGTTCGCGGGCGATCCGGGCCCGCTCGGCGGCGGTGGCCGCCTCGGCCGCCAGCCGCCGCCGCTGCGCCTCCTCGGCCCGCCGGGTGCGCACCGCGCTGCCGGCCTGCCGGAACGCGACCAGCACCAGGCCGAACGCCAGGTAGTCCGGCACGCCCTGCGGCGAACCGAGCCGGTGCAGCAGCACCGTCAGCAGCGCGTAGCCCGCGACCGCCGCGGCGGCCAGCGCCCGCCGGGCCCGGACCTGGTGGGCCCCGGCGGAGTAGAGCGCCAGGTACAGGCCGGTGCTGGCGGGCGTGGTCGGGAAGCCCAGCGCCTGGTGCACGGCGAACGCGGCCGCCACCACCGCCAGCGCGGCCCCCGGCCACCTGCGGCGGACCACCAGCGGCAGCGCCTGCGCCAGCACCAGCCCGGTGCCCAGCAGCCCGGTGCCCGACAGGCCCGCCGTCCGCTCCGGCAGGTCACCGATCTGCGCGCCGACCCCGGACAGCGTCGGCACGAAGGCCGTCAGGGCGAGCAGCACCGCGAGGACGCCGTCCTTGAGCAGGACGTCCCGCTCCCGCCACCGGTCGTACCGCACCCGCCACCAGCCGTGCGGCTCCCGCCACCAGCCGTGCGGCTCCCGCCACCGGCCGTCCCGCTCCCGCCACCGGCCGTGCGGCACCCGCAGCAGCCGAGCCACCCGACGCTCCATCGTCCCCTCCTCCTGCCCCCGGCCCCTGACCCCTGGCCCCGACTCAGTTCCCGCCCTGCCGACGGGACTTGAGCCCGCCCTCGCGCCGGGCCCGGACGAACATCACGGTGGCGAGGACCAGCGCGGTCAGCACGGGCAGCAGCGAGGTCTCCAGCCCGAAGGCGCCGCCGTTCAGCAGGGCGGGGCCGTGGACGCCGACGTCGAACAGGCCCTCGGGCGCGTGCCCGGAGACCGGGATGCCGAGCAGCTGCTCCAGGGTGTTCCAGGCGAAGTGCAGGCCCGTGACGAACCAGATGCTACGCCGCCACAGGAACGCGGCCCCGAGCAGCCCGCCCGCCTCCAGCGAGATCGCCAGCGCGCTCCAGCCGTTGGCCTCCGGGACGACCAGGTGGGCGGCGCCGAAGAACAGCGAGGTGACCACGAGGGCGACCCGGCTGCCCCACAGCCGCTCCAGCGCCTGCAACGCCAGGCCGCGGAAGATCAGTTCCTCGCTGACCGAGGCGCCGAGCTGCACCGCGACCGCGCTGCCGACCACCGGCAGGACGTCCTTGCCCGCCCAGGAGAACGCGTAGCCGCCGCACGCCATGATCAGCAGCACCGAGCCGAGGACGAACCCCAGCCCGACCCCGCCGCCCCGCACCGCCTCCCGCCAGGCCCCCCGCCGGGCGATCTCCGGGGTGTCCCGCCCGGCCACCCGCCGCATCACCACCCAGTACACGGCCACCGCGGCGACCGCCCCCAGCGCCGGCACCGGCCCCGGGCCGTTCGCCGTCACCCCCGAGACCAGCGCGACCCCCGCCGCCCCCGTCAGCATCCAGCCGATCGGCGCCCGCAGCAGCCGCCCGAACCGGCCGGGCCGCCCGCCCTCCCCCTTCGACTCCTCGAAGCCGACCCCCTGCTGTCCGGTCGTCGTCGTACCCATCCTGGCCTCCCCTGTCGCGGTCCGGTCGCCCTCGCGCCGACCTGACCACCACGCTAGGAATCCGCCGCTCTCCGCGAATCACCCGCGCCGGGACACCCCGGGTAGCTCGCACGGGGGATGCGCGACGGCCCCGGACGCTCACCGGGCGCAGACCAGCGGCCGCCGGACGCCGACCGCCGGGCAGCGGTCGCCGGACAGCGGTCACCAGGCACCGGTGACCGGGCCGCGGTCGGTCCGGGGGGCCGCGCCGTGCTCGGCTAGCGCCGCCGTGACGCGGTCGAGCAGGGTCAACGCGCGGGCCAGCTCGGCCCGTTCGGCGGCGTCGAGGGTGTCGGCGAGGGTCCGGGAGAGCAGGGCGACCCGGTGCCGGCGGTCCTCTTCGAGCGCGGCCTTCCCGGCGGCGGTCAGGGTGAGGACCTTCTTGCGGGCGTCGGACGGGTCGTCGCCCGCCGCGAGGTGGCCGGCGGCGGTGAGTTCCTTGACCGTGGCGGCCATGGTCTGGTGCCGCACCCCCCGGCCGGCCGCCAACTCGGCGGTGGTCAGGGCCCCGCGCGCGTCCAGCAGGTCGAGCACCGCCGCCGGGATGGGGGCGAGCCGGTCCTCCGAGCGGGTGGCCCGGACCAGGGCGCCCACCGCCGCCCGCAGGTCGGCGGCCAGCCGGTCGGGCGCGGCGTCCGCGCCGGAGGCGGTAGCGGCGGGGTCGGGCGAATCGTTCATGCCCCCAGGCTACAGAAGTACAGTTAGACCTGTACAGCACAGCCTGTACAGTCCAGACTGCACATCTGCTGCGCGCCTCTCGCGCACCGCCACCGGAAGGGCCGACGATGCACCTGACCAAGCACACCCACGCCTGCGTCACGCTGACCAAGGACGGTGCCCGGATCGTCGTCGACCCCGGCGCGTTCACCCCCGAGGCGGCGGACGCGGTCGCCGCCGCCACCGCCGTCCTGATCACCCACGAGCACCCCGACCACGTCGACGCCGACCTGCTCGCCCGAGCCCTGGAGACCCGCCCCGACCTGCGGGTCTTCGGCCCGGAGTCGGTGGTCGGACGCTGGTCGGCCCGCCGCGGGCAGGTCACCGCGGTGCGGGCCGGCGACCGCGTCGCCGTCGCGGGGTTCGACGTCGCGGTCTTCGGCGAGCTGCACGCCGCGATCCACCGCGACGTGCCCCGGGTGACCAACCTCGGCTACCTCGTCGACGGCCGGCTCTACCACCCCGGCGACGCCTACCACGTCCCGGACGCCCCGGTGGAGACGCTGCTGCTGCCCACCAGCGGCCCCTGGACCGGCATCGGCGCGGCGGCCGACTACGTCCGCGAGCTCGCCCCGCGGCGGCTGGTCCAGATCCACGAGGTGATGCTCAGCCGGATCGGGCAGGAGTCGACGGCCCGCTTCCTCAGCCCCGCGATGCTCAGCCCGGTACCCCTGACGGTCCTGCCGCCCGGCACCACCGTCACCGTCTGACGCCCCCGGCCCGTCCCCCCGGCCAGGAGGAACGGGCCGGAGGAACGGGCCGGGGAGACGGGCCGGGGGGACGGGCCGGGGACGGCCGGTTCAGCAGGCGATCGGCGCGGAGCCGAGGGCCACGTCGTCGTACCAGAGGGTGTCCGCGCCGTTGCCGTAGGACTCCCAGCCGAGGTACAGGGTGGCCGGTCGCGGGGCGGTGGTGCGGACGAGCCACTGCTGGTCGATGTCCGCGGTGGGGACGCCGTCGTCGTGCAGGCCGGGCACCAGCCGGTCGTCCACCCAGGTGTCCATCGACTGCCGGGTGGTGTCGACGGCGAAGCGGACGCACACCCACTGGTTCACCGGCAGCGGCACGCTCTGCGCGACCCCGGTCGGGCTCTGCGCGGGCAGCGTGGCGTCGTCGGACTCCCGGTTCCACTGCAGGGCGCCGTTCTGGCCGCCCAGGCGCAGGTGCTTGTTGCCGTCGTTGGCGTCCGCCATGGTGACCATCGCGATGTGGTCGGCCGGCAGTGCGGTGGTGTGCCGCACCCAGTACCGGGCGTAGACCACCGGGCCGACCGCGGCGACGTTCTTCGTGGTGGCCGCGAACACGTGGTTGCAGTACCCGGCCTGCGCGTCGATCCGCAGCGAACGGCCGCCGCCGTGCACCACCGAGGTGTCGACGGCCACCTTCCCGGCGCCCGAGCAGTCGGGCGCGGCGACGGTCCAGTCACCGGTCAGCGTGCTGCCGCTCTGGTCCTCGAAGCCCGAGCAGACCACCGCTCCGCCGCAACCGGTGGGACCGGCCGTGGGCGACGCGCTCGGGCTCGAAGAGGGGCTCCCGCTCGGGCTCGAGGACGGGCTCGGGCTCGAGGACGGGCTCGTGCTCGGGCTCGCGCTCGCGGACGGGCTGGGCGTCGGGGTCGGCGTGGGCGACTGGCTGGCCGAACCCCCTTGGCAGGAGGCGCCGTTGAAGGCGAAGTCCGCCGGGACGGGGTTGCTGCCCGACCAGGTGCCCTGGAAGCCGAAGGCCGCCGAGCCCCCGCTGCCGATGCTCCCGTTGTAGGCCAGGCTGCTCGCCGTCACGGCGGTGCCGCTCTGGCTCACCTGCGCGTTCCAGGCCGAGGTCACCCGCTGGCCGGCCCCGAAGGTCCAGCTCAGCGTCCAACTGCCGACCGCCGCGCCCGTGTTGGTGACCGTCACCTGCGCGGTGAAGCCGCCGCTCCACTCGTTGTTCGTCCAGGTGACCTGGCAGGCCCCGCCGGCCGCGCCGGCCGGCCGCGCACCCGCTCCGGCCAGCAGTCCGAGGACCATCGCCACCACCGCCGCGAGCACCGCCATCGGGCGCCATGCTCTGCTCCGTACCATGCCGAACCTCCCTGCTTTGTCGGTGAGTTGCTGCTTGCGTGCCGTACGGGGCCCCGGACCCTGGCGCGGGTCCGGGG
>NZ_JBHUWH010000269.1:0-10642 GCF_042670125.1 Kitasatospora sp. NPDC057198
CGTGCGGGGTGCGGGGGCCTAGCCGAGCTTGCCCGCCGCCGCGTCGTCCAGCAGCCAGAGCGTCCGCTCGGTGCCGCTGACCGCGCCGGCCGGGGCCGTGGCGGCCCCGGGGGAGGTGCGGGCCAGCGCGACCGCGTCGGCCTTGTCCTCGCCGGCGGCCAGCAGCCACACCTGGCGGGCGTGGTGCAGGGCGGGCAGGGTCAGCGAGAGGCGGGTCGGCGGGGGCTTGGGGGAGTCGTGGACGGCGATGACGGTGCCGTCGGTCCGCTCGACCCCGGGGTGGCCGGGGAAGAGCGAGGCGACGTGCGCGTCGGGGCCGACGCCGAGCAGCAGGACGTCGAAGACCGGGAGGCGCTCGCCGGGGTCGGCGGCCGCGGCCAGGTCGGCGGCGTACTGTTCGGCGGCGGTCTCGGCCGGGGTGCCGCCGTCCGCCGGGGGCATCTCGTGCACCCGGGCGCCGAGCGGCCGGACGGCGTCCAGGAACGCGGCGGCCTGCACCGCGTTGCGCTCCGGGTCGCCGGCCGGCAGGTAGCGCTCGTCGCCCCACCACAGGTCGACGTGCGCCCAGTCCACCGCGTCGCGCGCCGGGTGGGCGGCGAGCGCGGCGAGCAGGGCGTTGCCGTTGCGGCCGCCGGTGAGCACCAGGTGTGCGGTGCCGCGGGCGGCCTGGGCGTCGGCCAGGGCGGTCAGCAGCCGGGCGGCCGCCGCCTGGGCGAGCAGCGCGGCGTCCCGGTGGACCAGGACCAGGTCGCCGCTCACTGGCCGCTCCGCTTGCGCGGGGCGGCCTTCTCGGCGGCGGGCGCCTTCTTCGCGGCGGTCTTCCCGGCCGCTGCCTTCGCCGGCAGCTTGGCGGTGACCCGGGCCGGGGCGGCGGCCGCCGCCTCGACCACCTTGGGCGTCTCCGACTCCGCCGCCGCGGGGGCCTCGGCCTCCACGGTGCCGCCGGGGCCCGCGTGCCCGACCCCGGCGATCCGCTCGCGCAGCCGGTCGACCGGGGTGCGGACGGCGGTGGCGTAGATGTCGTCGGGGTCGAGGCGGCGCAGCTCCTCGGCGATCAGCTCGGCGGTGTCGCGGCGCTTGAGCGCGACCATCCGGTCGGGCGCGCCGGGCATGCAGAGCGTGCCGAGCAGGCCGTCGGGGCGGTCGAGGGTGATGTCGCCGTCCTCGGTGCGCAGCCGCACCGCGGTGATGCCGGGGCCGCCGGTGACGACCCGCTCGACCGGGACGCGCAGCCGGTTGTTCAGCCACAGGCCGAGCAGTTCGACGCTGGGGTTGTACGACTCGCCCTCGACCACGGCGCCGGTGATGGTGACCTCGCGCTGGTCCAGGGCGGCGGCCAGCATGGAGCGCCAGCCGGTGATCCTGGTCCAGGCGAGATCGGTGTCGCCGGGGGTGTAGCCGGCCGCCCGCTGGGCGAGCTGGCCGACCGGGGACTCCGCGGTCACCGCGTCGGTGATGCGGCGCTGGGCGAGCGCGCCCAGCGGGTCCTGCGCCGGGTTGAGCGGCGCGTTGTCCGGCCACCAGACCACCACGGGGGCGTCCGGCAGCAGCAGCGGCAGCACCACGGACTGGGCGTGCGCGGCGAGTTCGCCGTGCATCCGCAGCACGACCGTCTCGCCGCTGCCCGCCTCCGTGCCGACCAGGATCTCCGCGTCGAGCCGGGTCTCGGCCCGGGCGCGGGGCGAGCGGCCGGCCCGCTTGATGACGGCCAGGATGCGCGAGGGGTGCTCGCGGGACGCGTCGTTGGCGGCCTTGAGGGCGTCGTAGGCGCTGCCCTCGTCGGTCACGATGACCAGGGTCAGCACCATGCCGGCGGCGGTCGAGCCGCTGGCCCGGCGGGCGTCCATCATGGTCGCGTTGATCTTGCTGGACGTGGTGTCCGTCAGGTCGATCTTCATGGCCGGCGCCAGCTCCTGCCGTCTCGTGCGAGCATCTCGTCCGCCTCGACCGGCCCCCAGGTGCCGGCCGGGTACTGCGCGGGCTTCCCGTTGGCGTCCCAGTACTGCTCGATCGGGTCGAGGATCTGCCAGGACAGCTCGACCTCCTGGTGCCGCGGGAAGAGGTTCGCGTCGCCGAGCAGGACGTCCAGGATGAGGCGCTCGTACGCCTCGGGGCTGGACTCGGTGAAGGACTCGCCGTAGGCGAAGTCCATCGTGACGTCGCGGACCTCCAGCGCGGTGCCGGGGACCTTCGAGCCGAAGCGCACGGTGACGCCCTCGTCCGGCTGGACGCGGATCACCAGGGCGTTCTGGCCGAGCTCCTCGGTGGCGTAGGAGTCGAACGGCAGGTACGGGGCGCGCTGGAAGACCACCGCGATCTCGGTGACCCGGCGGCCCAGCCGCTTGCCGGTGCGCAGGTAGAACGGGACGCCCGCCCAGCGCCGGTTGTTGATCTCCAGCTTGATCGCGGCGTAGGTGTCGGTCTTGGACTCGGGGTCGATGCCGTCCTCGTCCAGGTACCCGAGCACCTCCTCGCCGCCCTGCCAGCCCGCCGCGTACTGGCCGCGCACGGTGTGCGCGCCCAGGTCGGCGGGCAGCTTGACGGCGCTGAGCACCTTCAGCTTCTCGGCGACCAGCGCCTTCGGGTGGAAGGACGCCGGCTCCTCGATGGCGGTCAGCGCCATCAGCTGCAGCAGGTGGTTCTGGATGACGTCACGGGCGGAGCCGATCCCGTCGTAGTAGCCCGCCCGGCCGCCGATCCCGATGTCCTCGGCCATGGTGATCTGCACGTGGTCGACGTACGACCGGTTCCAGATCGGCTCGAACATCTGGTTGGCGAAGCGCAGCGCCAGGATGTTCTGGACGGTCTCCTTGCCCAGGTAGTGGTCGATCCGGAAGACCTCGTCCCGGGGGAAGACCTCGTGGACGATCCGGTTCAACTCCTGGGCGCTGGCCAGGTCGTGGCCGAACGGCTTCTCGATCACGGCCCGGCGCCAGGAGCCCGGCGCCGGGTCGGTCAGGCCGTGCTTCTTGAGCTGCTGGACCACGGTCGGGAAGAACTTCGGCGGCACCGACAGGTAGAACGCGAAGTTGCCGCCGGTGCCCTGCGCCCGGTCGAGGTCCTCGATCGTGCGGCGCAGGGTGTCGAACGCCTCGTCGTCGCCGAAGTCGCCCTGGACGAAGCGCATGCCCTTCGCCAGCTGCTGCCAGACCTCCTCGCGGAAGGGCGTGCGGGCGTGCTCCTTGACGGCGTCGTGCACCTCGTTGGCGAAGTCCTCGTCCTCCCACTCGCGGCGGGCGAACCCGACGAGCGAGAAGCCCGGCGGCAGCAGGCCGCGGTTGGCGAGGTCGTAGACGGCCGGCATCAGCTTCTTGCGCGACAGGTCGCCGGTGACGCCGAAGATCACCAGACCGGACGGGCCGGCGATCCTCGGGAGCCGCCGGTCGGCGGGGTCGCGCAGCGGGTTGACGGACCGGACGGGGGTGTCGCCCGCGGCCGGTTCCGTGCCCTCCACATCCGGGTACGGCTGGGTGTTGCTCACTGTGGTGTGCTCCGCTTCCGTGACGTCAGTTCGTGAGCAGGAGTCAGTTCTTGCCGTGCGCGTCGAGCGCCGCCGTGACGGTGTCGAGCAGCTCGGTCCAGGACGCCTCGAACTTGCTGACGCCCTCGTCCTCCAGGACCTGGACCACGTCGTCGTAGTCCACGCCCGCGGCGGCGACCGCGTCGAGCACGGCCTTGGCGTCGGCGTAGTTCGGGGTGATGGTGTCGCCGGTGACCTCGCCGTGGTCGTCGGTGGCGTCCAGGGTGGCCTCGGGCATGGTGTTGACGGTGCCCGGGGCGACCAGCTCGGTCACGTAGAGGGTGTCCGGCAGGTTCGGGTCCTTGACGCCGGTGGAGGCCCACAGCGGGCGCTGCGGCTTGGCGCCGGCCGCCTCCAGGGCCGCCCAGCGGGCCGAGGCCGGCTTGGAGCCGTCCACCGAGCCGTAGACCTCCTCGTACGCCTGGTAGGCGAGGCGGGCGTTGGCCACGGCGGCCTTGGAGCGCAGCTCCTTGGCCTCGGGGGTGCCGACCGCCTCCAGGCGCTTGTCGATCTCGGTGTCCACGCGGGAGACGAAGAACGAGGCGACCGACTCGATCTGGGAGAGGTCCAGGCCGGCGGCCTTGGCCTGCTCCAGGCCGGTCAGGTGGGCGTCGATGACGGCCTTGTAGCGCTCGAGCGAGAAGATCAGCGTGACGTTGACGCTGATGCCCCGGGCCAGCACCTGGCTGATCGCGGGAAGGCCGCCCATGGTGGCGGGGATCTTGATCAGCACGTTGGGGCGGTCGACCAGCCACCACAGCTGCTTGGCCTCGGCCACGGTGGCGTCGGTGCGGTGGGCCAGGCGCGGGTCGACCTCGATGGAGACCCGGCCGTCGCGGCCGTTGGAGGCGTCGTAGACGGGGCGCAGCACGTCGGCGGCGTCCCGCACGTCGGAGGTGGTGATCATGCGGATCGCCTCCTCGGTGGTGACCTTGCGGACCGCGAGGTCGGTCAGCTGGCCGTCGTAGGCGGCGCTGCCGCTGCCGATGGCCTTCTGGAAGATGGTCGGGTTGGTGGTGACGCCGACGACGTGCTTCTCCTGCACCAGCTCGGCCAGGTTGCCGGAGTTCAGGCGCTCGCGGCTCAGGTCGTCGAGCCAGATCGCCACGCCTTCTTCGCTGAGGCGGTTCAAAGCGTCGGTCATGGTGCTCAGTCCCTCTTCTTCTTCTCGTACGTCTGGTGGAGTCCGGGGAGCCGGCCCGGGGTAGTGCGGATACCCCGGACCGGGCGGGTCAGCGCGTCAGCGCGAGACGGCTTCGACCGTGCGCAGCGAGGCACGGGCGGCGTTGGTGACCGCTTCGGCGGTGAGGCCGAACTCCTCGTACAGCACCTTGTAGTCGGCGGAGGCACCGAAGTGCTCCAGGCTGATGATCCGGCCGGCGTCGCCGACCAGCTCGCGCCAGCCCTGGGCGATGCCCGCCTCGACCGAGACCCGGGCCCGGACGTTCGGCGGCAGCACGCTGTCCCGGTACGCCTGGTCCTGCTCGTTGAACCACTCCACGGACGGCAGCGAGACCACCCGGGTCGGGACGCCCTCGGCCTCCAGCACCTCGCGGGCCGCCACGGCGATCTGCACCTCGGAGCCGGTGCCGAGCAGGATCACCTTCGGCGCGCCGCCGGTGGCCTCGGCCAGCACGTAGCCGCCCTTGGCCGCGCCCTCGGCGGAGCCGAACACCTCGCGGTCGAAGGTCGGCACGCCCTGGCGGGTCAGCGCCAGGCCGACCGGGCCGGGGTGGCTGGTCTGCCGCTCCAGCACGGTGCGCCACACCACGGCGGTCTCGTTGGCGTCCGCCGGGCGGACCACCGCGAGGCCGGGGATGGCGCGCAGCGCGGCCAGGTGCTCGATGGGCTGGTGGGTCGGGCCGTCCTCGCCGAGGCCGATCGAGTCGTGCGTCCAGACGTAGGTGACCGGCAGCTTCATCAGGGCGGCGAGCCGGACCGCGGGGCGCATGTAGTCGGAGAACACCAGGAAGGTGCCGCCGTAGACGCGGGTGCGGCCGTGCAGCGCGATGCCGTTCATGATCGAGCCCATGGCGTGCTCGCGGATGCCGAAGTGGATCGTCCGGCCGTACGGCGAGGCGCTCTTGAGCGGGTTGCCCTCCGGCAGGAAGGACGACTCCTCGTCGATGGTGGTCAGGTTGGACTCGGCGAGGTCCGCGGAGCCGCCCCACAGTTCGGGGACGATCGCGCCGAGCGCCTTCAGGGTGTCGCCGGACGCCTTGCGGGTGGCGACGTCCTTGCCGGCCGGGAAGACCGGGACGGCCTTCTCCCAGCCGTCGGGCAGTTCGCCGGACTGGATCCGGTCGAACGACGCGGCCTGCTCCGGGTTGGCGGTGCGCCAGGCGGCGAGCCGGCCCTCCCACTCGGCGTGGGCGGCCCGGCCGCGCTCCACGACCTCGCGGGCGTGGGCGAGGACCTCGTCGGTGACCTCGAAGGTCTTCTCCGGGTCGAAGCCCAGCACCTTCTTGGTGGCGGCGATCTCGGCGTCGCCGAGGGCCGAGCCGTGCGCCTTGCCGGTGTTCTGGGCGTTCGGCGCGGGCCAGGCGATGATGGTGCGCATCGCGATGATCGACGGCTTGCCGGTCTCGGCCCGGGCGGCCTCCAGCGCGGCGGCCAGCGCGGCCACGTCGATGTCGCCGTCGGCCTTCGGGGCGACCCGCTGGACGTGCCAGCCGTACGCCTCGTAGCGGCCGAGCACGTCCTCGGAGAAGGCCGTCTCGGTGTCGCCCTCGATCGAGATGTGGTTGTCGTCGTACAGCGCGACCAGGTTGCCCAGCTTCTGGTGGCCGGCCAGCGAGGACGCCTCGGCGGAGATGCCCTCCTCCAGGTCTCCGTCGGAGACGATCGCCCAGACCGTGTGGTCGAACGGCGAGGTGCCGGGCGCCGCGTCCGGGTCGAACAGGCCGCGCTCGTAGCGGGCGGCCATCGCCATGCCCACCGCGTTGCCGATGCCCTGGCCGAGCGGACCGGTGGTGGTCTCGACGCCGGCGGTGTGCCCGTGCTCGGGGTGGCCGGGGGTGCGGCTGCCCGCCACCCGGAACGCCTTCAGGTCGTCCAGGGACAGCCCGTAGCCGGACAGGAACAGCTGGGTGTACAGCGTGAGGGAGGTGTGCCCCGGGGAGAGCACGAAGCGGTCGCGGCCGACCCAGGTCGGGTCGGTCGGGTCGTGGCGCAGGAAGCGCTGGAAGATCAGGTACGCGGCGGGAGCCAGCGACATGGCGGTTCCGGGGTGCCCGTTCCCCACCTTCTGCACGGCGTCCATGGCCAGGACCCGGGCCGTGTCGACGGCCCGCTGGTCCGCCTCGCTCCACTCAAAGACGTTCGGCGTGGTGCTCACCCTGACTCAGGGCTCCTTCCGGATTCTGTGAAGTGTGACCCCGTGAAGAGGACCGCTCGGCCACGCCGCTGTGGCTGGTGCCGATCACGGAGGGTTGATCCCGCTTCTCTGTGCGAGCCTACCGTTTGCGGCGCACCTCACCCTCTGTGCCGGGGCAACGTGAGACGGCGGCGTCGCATTCCACCGACGGGGCGTCAATCGCTCTGTCCTACCTTCACCCTTACGGGGAGGGTTTGCCCGTTCCGAAGGGCAAGACGGGAGCGGGTGCGGCTCGCCGGGGACCCCGGGGCGGATCGGGAGATATGGAACGTCTATGGTTGCGTGGTACGCGCAGAGCGGACGGCGGGCACCCTGCGGGTCTCCGGGTCGCCTGTGGAAGTTCATCGACTGTTGAGGTGTCCGTGACCGCCGTCGAATCCCGCCCCGCAGGGGTGGTGGTAGGGACGAGGACCGCGCCCCGGCCGTTCGGGGCCCGCGTCGGGGCCTTCGTGGCCCTCACCAAACCCCGGATCATCGAACTGCTGCTGATCTCCACGGTGCCGGTGATGTTCCTGGCCCAGGGCGGCGTGCCGAACCTGTGGCGGGTCCTCGCGGTCGTGGTCGGCGGCTACCTGTCGGCGGGCGGCGCCAACGCGCTGAACATGTACATCGACCGGGACATCGACGCG
The DNA here is from genome assembly GCF_042670125.1 of Kitasatospora sp. NPDC057198. Lineage (NCBI taxonomy): Bacteria > Bacillati > Actinomycetota > Actinomycetes > Kitasatosporales > Streptomycetaceae > Kitasatospora > Kitasatospora sp. NPDC057198. The sequence continues at coordinate 7,526 of NZ_JBHUWH010000269.1, forward strand.
GTGATGTCCCGCACCGAGCGGCGTCCGATCGTCACCGGCATGGTCTCCCCGCGCGAGGCGCTGGTCTTCGGCGTCGCGCTGGCCGTGGTCTCCACCCTGTGGCTCGGCGTCCTGGTCAACTGGCTGTCCTCGGCGCTCGCGCTGGGCGCCCTGCTGTTCTACGTCTTCGTCTACACCCTCGGCCTCAAGCGGCGCACCTCGCAGAACGTCGTCTGGGGCGGCATCGCCGGCTGCATGCCGGTGCTGGTCGGCTGGTCCTCGGTGACGAACTCGCTGTCCTGGGCGGCCGTGGTGCTGTTCCTGGTGGTGTTCTTCTGGACGCCGCCGCACACCTGGGTGCTGATGATGAAGGTCCGCGACGACTACGCCAAGGCCGGCGTGCCGATGCTGCCGGTGATCCGCGGCAACATCGGCGTCGCCAAGCAGGTCGTCGCCTACTCCTGGGTGATGGTGGCGACCTCGCTGCTGCTGTGGCCTGCCGCGCACACCAGCTGGCTGTACCCGGCGGCCGCCGCCGTCCTCGGCGCGCTGTGGATGAAGGAGGCGTACGCCCTCCAGTCGCGCGCCAGGGCCGGCATCGTGGGCGCCAAGCTCAAGGAGATGCGGCTGTTCCACTGGTCGATCACCTACCTGACCCTGCTCTTCCTGGTCGTGGCGGTCGACCCCTTCGTGGGCTGACACCCCGCTCGACCTCCCTGCCCGACCCCCTCGGCCTCAGCGCGGCGGAAGCTCGCTGGGGCCGACGTGGTTCTCCAGCCACTCGTGCAGCGGCGCCGCCGCGTGCAGGAAGCCGGTGATCCGGCCGTACGCCTTCGCGGTGCCCAGCCAGGCCGCGGGCTCCCACTCCTGCCAGGCGATCAGGCCCTTGTGGCGCAGCAGTTCGATCCGCGGGTGGTCCCTGGGCACGCCGCGCGGCGCCGTCTTCAGGCTGGCCCGGCCCACCACCTGCGGCCCGGCCGCCCGGACGGCCGCCACCACCCGCTCCAGCTCGGCCCCCGGCACGTCCTCGGCCACCGCAGCGCGGTAGCGCGCCAGTTGGTCGCTCTCCAGGTGGTAGTAGCCCAGCCCGCAGGCCAGCCCGTCGGCGGACAGCTGCACGTAGCCGCCGGACTCCAGGTACCCGCCGACGTGCGTCTTGTACGGGGACTTGTCGGCGGAGAACCGGACGTCCCGGTTCGGCCGGAACACCTTCCCCGGCCCGAACTCCGGCTCCAGCCGGGCGAGCAGGGCCTCCATCGGCGCCCGCACCGCCTCGTCGTACACCGCGCGGTGCGCGGCCCAGAAGGTCTTCGAGTTGTCGGCCTCCAGGTGCTCGTAGAACTCCAGCGCCTCGGCCGGCCAGCCACGGAAATCGTTCACCCGGACAGTATTCACGCCGCGGGACTGACACACCGTCAGCTGCTAGGTTGCGGACGTCCGCCGAGAGCACCGGGAGCGCGCCGATGACCACCCGCACCACCACCGTCGCGATCGTCGGCGCCGGGCCCGCCGGGCTGGTGCTCGCGCACCTGCTGCGCCGGGCGGGGGTCGGCGTCGCCGTCCACGAGCGGCGCTCCCGGGCCGAGCTGGAGGGCGCCGCCCGGGCCGGGGTGCTGGAGCACCGGGTGGTGGAGCACCTGCGCGGGCTGGGGCTGGCGGACCGGCTGACCGCCGAGGGGGAGCGGCACGGGCGGTGCGAGATCACCTGCCTCGGCGAGAAGGTCACCGTCGACTACGGGGAGCTCTCCGGCGGCGCGCGGCACTGGGTGTACCCGCAGCAGTTGCTGGTCCGCGACCTGGTCGCCGCCTACGAGGCGGACGGCGGCACGATCGCCTTCTCCTCGCCGGTCGCGGCGGTGACGGCGGACGGCGCGGGGCGGCCGGTGCTGGACACCGCCCGCGGGGAGCTGCGCGCCGCCTGGGCGGTCGGCTGCGAGGGCGCGCGCGGCCCGGTCGCCGCCGCCTTCCCGGACGGTGCCGGGGGGGCGGCCCGCCGCTACCCGTACGACTGGCTGACCGTGCTGGCCCGGATCGACCGGCCGGTGGGCACGATCCGCTACGCGGTGCACGCGGACGGGTTCGCCGGGATGATGCCGCGCACCGCCGAGGTCGGCCGGTTCTACCTGGAGGTGCCCGCCGGGGAGCGGCTGGACGGCTGGGACGCGGACCGGATCCGGGCCGGGCTGGCGCACCGGCTGGAGCTCGGCGGCCCGGACCCGGTGCCCGGCGAGCTGCTGGAGACCGGCGTGCTGCGGATGCGCGGCCGGGTCGCCCGCCGGATCCGGCACGGGCGGCTGCTGCTGGCCGGGGACGCCGCGCATACCGTCACCCCGTCCGGCGGCAAGGGCCTCAACTCGGCCGTCGCCGACGTCGTCGACCTGGCCGGGGCGCTGCTGGCCGAGCTGGGCGGTGGCGGCGGTGTCGGCAGCGGTGACGGCGGTGACGGGGGCGGTGTCGGCAGCGGTGACGGCGGTGCGCTGGACGGCTACCAGCGGCGCCGACTGGCGGCGGCCTGGCGCACCCAGGAGTTCTCCGACGGACTGCTCGACCTGCTCCACCTGCCCGCCGGGCTGCCGCCGGAGGAGCGCGAGTTCGCGCTGCGGCTGCGGCTGGAGCGGATCCACCGGATCGCCCGCCCCGGCCCGGAGGGCGCCGCCTTCGCCCGCGCCTACGCCGGGGCCGGGGAGCTGGCGGCCGCGGAGGTGTGGGCTCCGGCACAGCGCACTGCCGTCGCCAGCGCGGCTACCCCTCGGTAGCATGCGGGCATGACCAACGCGGACACCGCCACCACCACCGCGCCGGACGCCCGCGCCGAGCGCCGCGCCAAGCGCATTGCCAAGCACCTGAGCAGCTTCGCCGCGCAGCACGGCGGCAGCGCCGACGGCGTCGTGGAGTACGTCGGCGCCATCGGCACCCGGATCGTCCTGGTCGGCGCGGACGGCGCCTGGGGCGACCAGGTCGCGCCCAGCTACCCGATCGGCCGCCGGGCCGCCGAGCTGGCCGGGATCACCCTGCACGACAGCTTCGAGGGCGAGCTGGGCCTGAAGGTGAAGACCGGCCCGTACGAGTGGAAGCGGATGGCGGGCATCCAGATCTGACCCGCGCCGGAACGCGACGGAGGCCCGCCGGGGCTCGGAC
>NZ_JBHUWH010000270.1:0-10642 GCF_042670125.1 Kitasatospora sp. NPDC057198
GTGTATAAGAGACAGCTGTTACGGCACGCAGCAGCACCGACCTTCGATGGGCTCCGACCGTCAGCAGCACGGACCCGCCGTTCCCCGGGCCCCTGATTTCGCCTCCCGCCGTTCACACCCGGGCCTTCTGGCGGGGTTCTCAGATCACCCCCGCCTGGCGGGTGGCCTCTTCGAAGGCGCGGGCGGCGGGGGTGGTGCGGTAGGGGCTGAGGCGGCGGTGGAAGTCGCGGAGGTATTCGACGGTGCGGGCGGAGCGCATCTCGCCGGCGGCGCGCAGGGAGTCGGTGGCCATCGAGCACGCCTCGTCGACGTCGCCCATGCCCAGGCGGGCGGAGGCCAGGACGAGTCGGCACAGGATGCGGCTGCGGGCGTAGGCGGGGGCCCGCAGCCGCAGGGACTTCTCGGCGTGCTGGGCGGCGGGGCGCCACTGCTGGAGGTCCCGGTAGCAGTGGGCGAACTCGTCGGCAAGCTGGGCGTCGTCGAAGTAGCGTGCCCAGGACGGGACTTCGTCGGCGCTGCGGGCGGTGGCCAGCGCGCGTTCGCAGCGGACCAGTGCGGTGGTGCAGGCCCGGACGTCGCCGGCCAGGGCGTGGCCGCGGGCCTCGGCGGCGTGCATCAGGGCCTGGACGACGGGTGCGGCGGTGGTGCCGACGCCCTGCTGGGCGACCCGGGCGAGCTGGATGGCCTCGCGGGCGTGGCCGAGGTGGACGGCCTGCTGGCTCATGGTGGTGAGGACGAAGCCGCCCAGGACGCGGTCGCCGGCGGCCTGGGAGAGCCGCAGGGCCTGGACGAAGTAGCGCTGGGCGAGGCCGTGCGCGGCGATGTCGAAGGAGGTCCAGCCGGCGAGCCGGGTGAGGTCGGAGACGGCGCCGAACAGGGCGCGGCCGATCTGTTCGCCGTACCGGCCGCGGAGCATCGGCTCGGCCTCGCTCTCCAGGTACCGGACCAGGGCCTGCCGGGCGTGGCCGCCGCCGTAGGCGTGGTCGAGGGCCCGGAAGAGGTCTCCGACGGCGCGGATGGCGGCGATGTCGCCGCGGCCGACCCGGACGGGGGGCCTGGTCTCCCGGTGCTCGGCGCCCGGTTCGGCGCCGGAGGCGTGCGCGGGGCGGCGCGGGCCCTGCGGGGGGACGCGGGCGCCCTGCGGGGAGCGCAGTTCCTCGGGGGTGAGGGTGGTGCCGTCGCGGGCGACGCGTTCGTCGGTGCGGCCGATCAGCCAGTCGCGGCTGGGGACGACCAGCCCGGCGGGGGTGAAGGCGATCTTGCGGAGTTCGGCGTAGGGGCCGTTGTCCTTGCGCCACATGGAGGCGACGATGTCGACGGCCTCCTGCGGGGTCTCGGCGAACTCCAGCCCGGCGTAGACCGGGGCGCAGGCGTCGAGGCCGACGTCCTGGGCGGTGAGGCGGCGGCCGAGGCGGCGGGTGAAGACCTCGGCGATCAGCGCGGGGGTCGCGCCGCGGGGCTGCTGGCCGCGCAGCCAGCGGGTCACCGAGGTCTTGTCGTAGCGCAGGTCGAGGCCGTGCTCCAGGCCGAGTTGGTCGACCCGGCGGGCGAGGCCGGCATGCGAGAAGCCGGACTCCTCGATGAGTGCGGCGAGCTGGGGGTTCTGGGCGCGCCCGGCCGCGGGGGCCGGTGGTTCGGCCTGCTCGGGGGCGCGCGGAGGGGTCTCGGCCGCTCCGGTCGGGCGCGGGTCGAGCGGGTCGAGCGGTCGGTACGCGGGGCTGTCGATCACTGGCCGTTGGGGCATAGCAGTCCACACCTCTCAGGCGCCGTTCCGGCCCCTCCTGCCCGGGTCGGCGCCCCCTGATCGGGAATCGGCGCGAATGTAGCGAGCATTGGGACGCTATGGGTGGATTCGGGCCCCCCGTCCTCCGAACGGGTGAACCAGCCCCGCCCGTTGTGAGGAAGCGCGGGCGTCGCGCGTTTGAGTTCGGGAGCCGTTGCCGGCGCTCCGGGCGCATGGCGCCGGGCACCACAGGAGTGCCGAGCGCTGTGGTGTCCGCCCACATCGTTGCGGGGCCCGCGGATTCCTACCGTTCTCGGCCATGGACACCACTTCTGCCCCGCCCTCCGGGCCCCCGCTGCTCGGCCGCACCGTGCTGGTCACCGGGGCCGCCTCCGGCATCGGCCGGGCCTGCGCGGAGGCGTTCGCCGCGGCGGGCGCGCACGTGCACGTCGTCGACCTGGCCGCGGCCCCCGCCGAGGAGCTGGCGGCCCGGATCGGCGGGACCGCGCACGTCGCGGACCTGTCGGACCCGGACGCGGTGGAGGCGCTCCCGGCGGACGCGGACATCGTGGTCAACAACGCGGGCCTGCAGCACGTCGCCCCGGTGCACGAGTTCCCGGTGGAGCGGTTCGCGCTGATCCAGCGGGTCATGGTGGAGGCCCCGTTCCGGATCCTGCGCCGCACCCTGCCGCACATGTACGAGCGCGGCTGGGGCCGGGTGGTCAACATCTCCTCGGTGCACGGCCTGCGGGCCAGCGCCTTCAAGTCGGCGTACGTGACGGCCAAGCACGCCCTGGAGGGCCTGAGCAAGACGGTCGCCCTGGAGGGCGCCCCGTACGGCGTGACCAGCAACTGCGTGAACCCGGCGTACGTGCGCACCCCGCTGGTGGAGCGGCAGATCGCCGCGCAGGCGCTCGCGCACGGCATCCACGAGGACGAGGTGGTGGAGCGGATCATGCTGGACCGCACCGCCGTGAAGCGGCTGATCGAGCCGGACGAGGTCGCCCAGCTGGCGGTGTGGCTGTGCTCGCCGGGCGCCTCGTACGTCACCGGCGCGAGCCTGCCGGTGGACGGCGGGTGGACCGCGCACTGAGCGGGGCCGGGCGGGACGGGTCGGGCGGGACGGGTCGGGCGGGACGGGTCGGGGCGCGCCGCTCGGGTGGACTCGGTGAAGGAGGCTGTCGGCCGCCGGGCGCTTCCGGCAGGATCGGGGCCGCGCAGCAGGGCGGCGACCGCCGCCCGGGGAGGGCGCGGCCCCGGTCCGCCGCGGCGGGCGGGGCACCGGGGGCACGGGGGCACGAGCAACAAGAGGGAAGACCGTGATGGACCGCCACACCACCGCCGCTCCGGCGCTGCGCAGACTCCTCGACCTGCTGGCGACCGGCGCCGCCACCGAGGACTTCGGCGAGGTGCTCGCCGAGGCCCGCCGCCGGGGCGCGCCGCCCGAGGTCCTGACCGAGATCGACGACGCCACCTGGCAGGCGCTGCGGGTGCACCGCACGATGCGCCAGCACCGCCGGCGCGAGGCCGAGCTGACCGCCCTGTTCGACACCGCGGGCGACCTGGCCGCCTCCCGGGACCTGGACGCGGTGCTGCAGGCCATCGTCCGGCGGGCCCGGATGCTGCTGGGCACCGACACCGCGTACCTGACGCTGCCCGACGAGCGGGCCGGGGACACGTACATGCGGGTCACCGACGGCTCGGTCTCGCCGCTCTTCCAGACCCTGCGGCTCAGCCTGGGCGACGGCCTGGGCGGCCTGGTCGCGCAGACCGCCCGCCCCTACGCCACCCACGACTACCGGGTCGACGAGCGGTTCCGGCACACCGGGCAGATCGACGCGGGCGTGCTGGACGAGGGCCTGGTGGCGATCATCGGGGTGCCGCTGCTGCTGGGCGGCAGCGTGATCGGCGTGCTGTTCGCGGCCGACCGCACGCCGCGGGCCTTCTCCCCCGACGAGGTCGCGCTGCTGTGCACGCTGGCCGCGCACGCCGCGATCGCCCTGGACACCGCCAAGTCGCTGTCCGACACCCGGGCCGCGCTGGCCGAACTGGCCGGCGCCAACGCCGTGATCGGCGCGCACGCGGCCGCCGTGCAGCGCGCCGAACAGGCCCACGACCGGCTCACCGACCTGGTGCTGCGCGGCGCCGAGGTGGCCGACGTGGCGGCCGAGGTGGCCGCGCTGCTGGACGGCGGCGCCTCGGTGCACGACGCCGAGGGCGCCCCGCTGACCGGCCCCGGCGGCGCCCCCGGCGGCCTGGCCGACGCGGTCCTCGCCTCCCGCACCGGGGGCCACGCGGTGCGGCACGGCGAGGAGTGGGTGTGCGCGGTGCTGGCCGGGCAGGAGCTGCTGGGCGCGCTGGTGCTGCACGGGCGGCCCGAGCTGGACGACGCCGACCGGCGGGTGTTCGAGCGCGCCAGTGTCGTCACGGCGCTGCTGCTCCTGCTGCGCCGCTCGGTCGCCGAGACCGAGAACCGGGTCCGCGGCGAGCTGCTGGCCGACCTGCTCACCGCCCCGGACCGGGACCCGGCCGGGCTGACCGCGCGCGGCCGCCGGCTGGGCGTCGACCTGAACCGGCCGCACCTGGCGCTGGTCGCGGTCGCCGAGGACCGGGCCGCCCGGGAGCGGCTGGCCGGCGCGGCGACCCGCTACCTGTTCGGCTCGCGCGGGATCAGCGCCGAGTTCGGCGAGGGCGTGGTGCTGCTCGTCCCGCACGAGGGCGGCGGGGACGGCGCGGTGGCCGGGGCGGCGGCGGAGCGGCTGGCCCGGCTGGTGGGCTCGCCGGTCACGGTCGGCGCCGGGCGGGCGGCGAGCGGCCCGGTCGCGCTGGCCGCCGGGTACGCGGAGGGGGTGCGCTGCGTCCGGGCGCTGCGGGTGCTGGGCCGGGCCGGGGACGGGGCGTGCGCGGCCGACCTGGGGTTCCTGGGGGTGCTGCTGGGCGACGGCCACGACGTGGACGGCTTCGTCCGGGCCACCCTGGGCCCGCTGCTGGACTACGACGCCAAGCGCGGCACCGAGCTGGTGCGCACCCTGCGCGCCTACTTCGACTGCGGCGGCGGCCTGACCCGGGCCAAGGACCTGCTGCACGTGCACGTGAACACGGTGGTGCAGCGCCTCGACCGGGTGGAGGTGCTGCTGGGCCGGGACTGGAACCAGCCGGAGCGGGCGCTGGAGCTCCAACTCGCCCTGCGGCTGCTGCTGTTGGCGGAGGGCTGAGGCGGGGTCGCGGCCGGGGCGGCCGGTCGGCGTACAGTGGCGAGGTTGGGCTGATCGGCCGGCTGGGAGTTGCGTGGTGAGCGAGAACGTGCGGTTCGTGCGGATGGGGATCGGCGAGCGGACCGTCCCCTACCAGGAGGCGTGGGCGGAGCAGCAGCGGCTGCACGCGCTGCGGGTCGCGGACGAGATCCCGGACACCGTGCTGCTGCTGGAGCACGACCCGGTGTACACGATGGGCAAGCGCACCAACCCGGCGGACCTGCCGCTGGACGGCACCCCGGTGGTGGAGGTCAACCGCGGCGGCGAGATCACCTGGCACGGCCCCGGCCAGCTGGTCGGCTACCCCATCGTGAAGCTGCCGGACCCGATCGACGTGGTCGCGTACGTGCGGCGGCTGGAGGAGGCGCTGATCCGGGCCTGCGCCGAGTTCGGCGTGGAGACCGCCCGGGTCGAGGGGCGCAGCGGGGTGTGGAAGCTCGGCGCGGAGATCCCCGGCGCGGTGGTCGACCCCGCGCAGGTGCTGGAGATCGGCAAGCTGACCCTGCGGATGGGCCTGCCGCTGGGCATCGACCCGCGGCTGGCCGGTCCCGAGTACGCGCCGTCCAACGCGGGCCAGCGCGGCGACGACCGCAAGCTCGCCGCGATCGGGGTGCGGGTGGCCCGCGGGGTGACCATGCACGGCTTCGCGCTGAACTGCGACCCGGACATGACGTACTTCGACAAGATCGTCCCGTGCGGGATCCGGGACGCCGGGGTGGCCTCGCTCAGCGGCGAGCTGGCCCGGCCGTTCCCGGTGGGGGCGGCGGTGGACGCGGTCGAACGGAAGCTGGCCGAGGTGTTCGCCGAGCTGCCCGAGCCGGTCGCCGCCGTCCGGTAGCGGAATCGGCGCGGCGCGCCGAGCGTTGGCTTTCGAAGGCAAGCCCGGGGCCGGGCGCAGGCCGTTGAAGCGCAGGCGTACCCTGAGGGGTACCCCGTCTAGTTCTAGGAGTCGCACGTGTCCGCTGTCGCACCCGACGGCAGGAAGCTCCTCCGGCTGGAGGTCCGCAACAGCGAGACCCCCATCGAGCGGAAGCCCGAGTGGATCAAGACCAGGGCGAAGATGGGGCCGGAGTACAACGCCCTGCAGTCCCTGGTGAAGAAGGAGGGGCTGCACACGGTCTGCCAGGAGGCCGGCTGTCCCAACATCTTCGAGTGCTGGGAGGACCGCGAGGCGACCTTCCTGATCGGCGGCGACCAGTGCACCCGCCGCTGCGACTTCTGCCAGATCGACACCGGCAAGCCCGCCGAGTTCGACCGGGACGAGCCGCGCCGGGTCGCCGAGTCCATCGTCACGATGGACCTCAACTACGCCACCATCACCGGCGTCGCCCGTGACGACCTGGAGGACGGCGGCTCCTGGCTGTACGCCGAGACCGTCCGCCAGGTGCACGCGATGACGGCCGGCCGGGAGGCCGGGCGGACGGGCGTCGAGCTCCTCATCCCGGACTTCAACGCCGTTCCCGAGCAACTCGCCGAGGTCTTCTCCGCCCGCCCCGAGGTGCTGGCGCACAACGTCGAGACGGTGCCGCGGATCTTCAAGCGGATCCGCCCCGCGTTCCGCTACGAGCGCTCGCTCGACGTGATCACCCAGGCCCGGGCGGCCGGGCTGGTCACCAAGTCGAACCTGATCCTGGGCATGGGCGAGACCCGCGAGGAGGTCAGCGAGGCACTGGCCGACCTGGTGGACGCCGGCTGCGAGCTGATCACCATCACCCAGTACCTGCGGCCCTCGCTGCGCCACCACCCGGTGGAGCGCTGGGTGAAGCCGCAGGAGTTCGTCGAGCTCCAGCAGGAGGCCGAGGAGCTGGGCTTCGCCGGAGTGATGTCCGGCCCGCTGGTGCGCTCCTCCTACCGGGCCGGCCGGCTGTACCGGCAGGCGCTGGAGCACCGCGAGCGGGCCGCCGCGGTCTGAAACCGCGGCCGGTGCCGCCGTCGTCCTGACCTGAGGGGCGGGTCCGTCCGGGCCCGCCCCTCCGCGCGTCAGGTACGGGCCCGTCCTCCGCGCGTCCGGTCCGGCCCGTCCCTCCGCGCGTCCGGGGGCCGTACGGGCTAGGGGGCGACGTTTCACGTGGCATTGACGGCCGGGTCACCGTACGGTAACGGGCGTCCGGGACGCTGGAGCGGTACCCGGGTCGAGGAGTGGGTGTTGATGCGTACCGGAATCCGGGCCGCGCTGCGGCGGGCCGAGCGAGTGCTGTTGATCCGCGGCGCGCGCCGCAACGCGTGGGCGGCGGTGTGCGAGAACCGGCGGCTGGCGGGCGAACGCGAGCAGGCCGTGCGGGTGTTCGGGCGGAGTGCCTGAACCCCCGGTCGGGGCCGGGGTCGCGTCCGGGCCGCGGTGCGGGTCCCGGTGGGGGTCGCGGCGGGGCCCGGGTCGGGGAAAGGCCAGGGTCACGAACCGGCACCGCCTTGGATGATCGCGTGTGCCGCCACGTACCATGAGCGGTATGGCGAGGCAAAAATCCGATACCCCTGGGCGGCTCGCACAGATCCGCCAGGCATATGTCATGACCAAGCAGGTCGACACCAAGATCGGCCTGATCATCGCCGGCGTCGGCCTGCTGACCTTCGGCGTGTTCCTCGCCATCGGCTTCGCACTGGACCACCCGATCTACCTGGGCATCCTCGGTTTCGTGGTGGCGGTGCTGGCGGTCGCGATCGTGTTCGGCCGGCGTGCCGAGCGGGCCGCGTTCGGGCAGATGGAGGGCCAGCCGGGCGCGGTCGCGGCGGTGCTGGGCAACATCCGGCGCGGCTGGAGCGCGAACCAGACCCCGGTGGCGGTCACCCGCAGCCAGGACGCGGTCTACCGGGCGGTCGGCCGGGCCGGCATCGCGCTGATCGGCGAGGGCAACCCGAACCGGGTGCGGTCGCTGCTGGCGGCCGAGAAGAAGAAGATGGCCCGGGTGGTCGGCGACATCCCGGTGCACGACATCGTGGTCGGCAACGGCGAGGGCGAGATCCCGCTCAAGAAGCTGCAGATCCACCTGATGCGCCTGCCCCGCGCGATCAGCGCCGCCCAGGTCACCGAGACCAACGACCGGCTGCGCGCGCTCGGCGACCTGCTCTCCAAGGCTCCGATCCCCAAGGGCCCGATGCCCAAGGGCGCCCGGATGCCCAAGGGCGGCATGCGCTGACGCTGCCCGAGGGCGGCATGCGCCGAGGCGCGACTCCCCCGTTCAACACCACGGCCCCGCCCACGAGGTTCCCCTCCGCGAGCGGGGCCGTTCGACGTTCCGGCGACCGCGGCGGGCGGTCAGAAGCGGACCTCGACGGTGCCGACCGCCTTGTCGTGCAGGCCGCGGGTGTCGCGGTCCCAGACGGCGGCCGGGATGACCAGGCACAGCAGCAGGGTGCGCAGCAGCACCTGCGGGATGGTGGCGCGGGTGCCGTCGAGCCGGACCACCCGCAGGCCGAACAGGCGCTTGCCGATGGTGGTGCCGGTGGTGGCGAGGAACAGCACCGTGACGGCGTAGAACAGCGGGAGGGACCACAGGTTGGCGGACTTCACGTCGCCGCCGGCCAGCAGGCCGTAGGAGACCAGGTTGACCAGCCAGGCGTCCACGAACAGCGCGCCGATCCGGCGACCGGGGCCGGCCATCGCACCGGAGCCGTCCCGCGGGAGGCCGAGGCGCTCGCCGCGGTAGCCGAAGTCGGCGCCCATCTTCTCGGCGGCGGCCTTCGGGCCGTCGATCCACGATCCGAGTGCTTCTCTGGTGTCCACGAATCCACCCTAACCGGGCTTACGGCCGGGGCCGGTGGCAGCCCCGGCCGTTGGCGCGCCCCGGTCGGCTCCCGTCGGGGTGAACCCCGTTCGGCCGACTGCCACGAGTGGTCTAGACCAGTGGTTGATCACGGGGTCGGCGGGGCAGGGATTTTGCCCGGAACCGTCCCGCTTTGCCAGCCGCCCCAGTGGCCTGGTTAACATGTGGGAAACAAGCGAGTCACGAGCCGGAAACGGGCCGTTCCTATCGTGAGCCCCCTGCACCGGGGCTCCCGTCGCCCCTGACGGAGACTCAGACCGTGCACGCCGAGGAGGAGTACGGATGTTCACCAACGCCGACGAGGTGAAGCAGTACATCGCGGACAACGACGTCAAGTTCGTCGACGTCCGGTTCTGCGACCTGCCGGGCGTGCTGCAGCACTTCTCGGTCCCGGCCGCGACCTTCGACCCGTCCGAGACCCTGATGTTCGACGGCTCCTCGATCCGCGGCTTCCAGGCCATCCACGAGTCCGACATGGCCCTGGTGCCCGACCTCGCCACCGCCCGGCTGGACCCGTTCCGCGCCGAGAAGCACCTCAACATCAACTTCTTCATCCAGGACCCGATCACCGGCGAGGCGTACAGCCGCGACCCGCGCAACGTCGCCCGCAAGGCCGAGGCGTACCTGGCCTCCTCCGGCATCGCCGAGACCGCCTACTTCGGGCCCGAGGCCGAGTTCTACGTCTTCGACTCGGTGCGCTTCGAGACCTCCGCCAACGCCTCCTACTACCACATCGACTCGGTGGCCGGCGCCTGGAACAGCGGCTCCGCCGAGGGCGACGTGCGCGGCTACAAGGTCAAGTACAAGGGCGGCTACTTCCCCGTCCCGCCGGTCGACCACTTCGCCGACCTGCGCGCCGAGATGTCCCTCGAACTCGCCAAGGCCGGGCTGGAGGTCGAGCGCCAGCACCACGAGGTCGGCACCGCCGGACAGGCCGAGATCAACTACAGGTTCAACACCCTGCTGCACGCCGCCGACGACCTGATGCTGTTCAAGTACATCATCAAGAACGTCGCCTGGCGGGCCGGCAAGACCGCCACCTTCATGCCCAAGCCGATCTTCGGCGACAACGGCTCCGGCATGCACGTCCACCAGTCGCTGTGGACCGGCGGCAACCCGCTCTTCTACGACGAGCAGGGCTACGCGGGCCTGTCCGACACCGCCCGCTACTACATCGGCGGCATCCTCAAGCACGCCCCCTCGCTGCTGGCCTTCACCAACCCCTCGGTGAACTCCTACCACCGCCTCGTCCCCGGCTTCGAGGCCCCGGTCAACCTGGTCTACTCGCAGCGCAACCGCTCCGCCGCCATCCGCATCCCGATCACCGGCTCCAACGCCAAGGCCAAGCGCATCGAGTTCCGCGCCCCCGACCCGGCCTCCAACCCCTACCTGGCCTTCTCCGCGATGCTGATGGCCGGCCTCGACGGCATCAAGAACAAGATCGAGCCGCTCGAGCCCGTCGACAAGGACCTCTACGAACTCGCCCCCGACGAGCACGCCGCCGTCCCCCAGGTCCCCGCCTCCCTCGGCGCCGTCCTCGACGCCCTGGAGGCCGACCACGAGTACCTCCTCGCGGGCGGCGTCTTCACCGCCGACCTGATCGAGACCTGGATCGACTACAAGCGCACCCACGAGATCGCGCCGATCGCCCTGCGGCCGCACCCGCACGAGTTCGAGCTGTACTACGACTTGTAAGACCCCTCTCCGACCTGCGGAAACGTCTGGTCGGGGGTGGTGGAGCGGTTCGGTCACGGCCCTGCTGGTGGTGGCCGCGTACGCGATCCGGGGCGGCCTGCGGCGCGGCCCGTCCTGAGCAGGGCCGTCGCGGCGACGGCAGCGGGCCCGGCCCACCCCGGTGACCGGGCCCGGGGGGGTTGGGGGCGGGGGGGGGCGCCCCGGGGGCT